>JAGLQE010000281.1 GCA_023137005.1 Thermoplasmata archaeon | reverse complement strand
GCTCCAGATGAACCTGGTGGCAGATACCGTTGCCGGGCCTCGAGAAGTAGATCCCGTATTTGCTCGCGATAGATTGCAGGTACTTGTGGTCGTCCGCATTTTCAAAGCCGACCTGGATGGTGTTGTGGTCAACATAGCTTACCGAAAGCTCGGTCTTGACCCTGTCCAGGCCCATGGCCTCGAACTGCAGGTAGGCCATAGTTCCGGTCGCGTCCTGCGTCAATGTCTGGTCGATCTTAATTCCAATCTCCTTTCCGGGCACATAATCGCCCACTACCAAATGCTCCTCTAAAATCTTCTGAGTCAAGCTCTTACCCATGGTAATCCTCCTCTCTGTTGTGTTGATATCATACTCACACACCACCAGCGCTAAGGTGTCCTCTTTGCTGTTACTACTCCCCTTTAAATTGCATTAAAGGTTTTATTTCTCGATATGTGAATTGGATTTTTGGGCCATCAGAGCTCGTCCACGAAGGCTCCGGACATCGCCGCATCTTCCTTGAACTCGTCTGCCCAGTCATACCTGGCATCGTAGTCTTTCTTGTGATGCTTGTCGAAGTTGGAAAGGAAGCGGTTCTGGTGCTTCTTCCACTTGTCCGGGGTTGTCAACCTCTTTGTGGTCAGCTGGTTGGAGATGTCATAGGAATGAATGCTGTCCACATCGTCAAAGGCCATCTTGGCGAAGTTACGAGCTGCTTTTCTTGACTCGGCCAGCAGTGACACCAGTATATCATCCTCGCCCAATGTGTATGAAACATATGTCAGGAAGACGTTCTTCGGATACTTGAATCCGGTTATCCTGGAGCGCACTGTCTGGTAATGCTTCGGCATAACCCTGAGGGCCACCAGGAACCTGAACAGGTCATCGGGATGCTCCTTGGGCATGAGGAAGTAGGTGGGCTCCAACATGGGAACAGTCCTCGTCTTGTTCACATGCTCCATGGTCTGGATGTTCTCGGTTATGAAGTTCTTCAAGTCCTCGAAGTTGGTCACCTCGAAGACCACGGTGATGTAATTCTTCTTCTCCGGCTGGGAAGCATACAGGGGTATGACATTGTCTGATTCAAAGTTCTTGATATCGGTATTTATCTCATTCCACAGGTCAGCCAGTTTGGTCTTTCCGAACAATCTTACGATAACAGTGATGGAATCCTTCTCCTGTGCGTATTTCTCGAAGGCCTCTAGGTTCTGACGTTCTCCTCCCTCTCCTGCGGGTTTGGTGGAAAGGAATCTTTCCTTATGTGCTTTCATCTCATTCTGTTGAAGCATGGGAAGCCTTCTTACCACCATGGAAATGTCCAGTGCATTGACACCATCTATCTTTCCAATGTTATTGTTCACAAAGGCCTTTACGGACTCGCGGTCCTTGGCCAGTAATGACACGATAAGGTCATCATCTCCGAAACTGTA
>JAGLQE010000280.1 GCA_023137005.1 Thermoplasmata archaeon | reverse complement strand
CTCCAGCAGAGGATGATGGCCGAACTCACCCAGAAGGAGCAGGAGTTCATTGAAAAAGAGGCCGAGATGAAGAAGACCATCCTGGACCTTGAAGAGCATGTCAAGGAATTCGAAATTGATAATAAATTAAGATCAGAATCAAAGAATCTGGAAGGGAAATCAGATACTGAGGTAAATGAAGAACTGGACCGCAAGGTGCGTGAGATCCAGGTGAAAGAGAAATCCCTCCTTATGAGAGAGGACGAGATCGTGCGCCTGAAAGAGAAACTCAGATCCACAGAAGATGAGATGAAGAAGATCAGGGAGCCACTGGCCTATAAGGAAGAGGAAATGCTGAGGCGTGATGAGGATATGATCTACCGTGAGCAACTTCTGGTGGAGGAAAGGCGCAAACTGGAGGAGGCGATGCGCGAATCCGGTAGCATGGAATCCCACGAGATGAAGAAGAAGCTGGAGGAGCTCCAGAACGAGATCAATCGTAAGGAAGAGGAGCTTCGGGCCAAGGAGAAGTACATACAGGCGAAGACCGAGGACCTCCGTGTCAGGGAACAGGGCCTGATAAGTGATGAGATCGAGGCCAAAGAAGAGGACCGGATGTTGGAGTTGAAGATAGAGAAGGTGAAGACCGGGGACCGAAGACTGGACGATCTTCTTTTGGGAGGAATACCATTCGGTAACAATATCCTGGTATACGGGCCGCCATTCACAGGAAAGGAAGTTGTCATCAATGGTTTCGTAGCTGAGGGACTGAAGAAAGGAATTCCAGCCATCTGGGTGATAACCGACAAGATGCCTTCCGAGATCAGAGAAGAAATGATGTTCATGCTTCAGGGTTATGAGGAATACGAGAAGATGGGGCTGGTCAAATACGTCGATGCCTACTCGCGCTCCATTGGCGTCGAGGACGTTGAGGATCATGTGACCTATGTTGATGAGCCCACGAACTTCAAAGATATTCAGAAGGCCGTGGATGACATAGCCAAGGACCTTCTAAAGGAGCATAAATATTACCGCGTTGGATTCAGGTCCATATCCACATTAATAGCTTATCTGGACTCGGCTTCCGCCTTCAAGTTCCTGCAGCCCTTCTGCGGCCGCAGAAAGAGGGACAGAGCAGTTGCCTTCTTCTCCATCGAGAAAGGTATGCACGACGATCAAGATATCCAAATGATCGGAAGTGTCACCGACGGTATAATCGAATTCAAGCTAGAGTCATTGAAGACCTATCTGGCGATCAAGGGATTGGGAGATGTCCAATCAAGGGCCTGGATAGACTACACCTACGGCAAGAAGGGCCTTGTGATAGGTTCATTCAGTCTGGATCATATCAGGTAGATATGTTATTTTGAACAATTTGGCCATAGCAATATTGGGCCGACTATCAACCAGTATTTTTCAGTAGTAAACCTTATTAGCCCGAGGCGGATTGTAATATCATGCATTCGGGAAATGAAACAGCCCCACCACAAGGATGGAGGGACGACAGCCCAGGACGGGACTCGACACCTCAGCAACCCCAACAAAGGGTGGCATCCAGACCCAAGGATAATAGAGGTTTCAAGGCCCTGATAGCGATATTGATAGTTCTTCTCCTCCTCTTATTAGCCTTCCTTGTCCCGATCAGTAATGGTGACACATTGTACGACATGATAGAGGATGAATTGTTCGATCCTTTCTCACCTTCCATTCCTGCCTATGCGGATTATGTGATCACCAGGACGATCGATATATCCGTATCCGGCGGAAACATCGATTATTCCCTGGACATCCCTCTTCCGAGGGAGATCTCATCAAATCAGAACTCGCCCATCCAGGTGATCAATGATCTGGATGTGACGCCCGCGTCCCATGAGATCTATGAGAAATACTGGAATGATTGGGCTTACTGGAATGGCAGTACGGACTCGGGCTTCACGGCCACGATAACCTATGACATGAGGGTTTATTCAGTCGTGCTGGATTTTGGGAGAGAAGATACTGGCTCCATATATGACATGCCCGATGATCTGGATAGATACCTGGATGATGAGTGGAAGATCGAGCCATCCCTCGACAGTGTTTCGACCCTGGCGACATCCCTAACCAGCGGAACAAACAATGTGTATGCCATGGTAGAAGCCATATACGACCATATGAGGAACGAGTTCACCTATGACACCAATTCCCCGGGAGAGCCAAAGTCCTGCACCCAGACACTATCTGATGGGAGGGGGGATTGTGATGATCAATCCATTCTTTTCATATCTATGTTGAGATCGGTCGGCATACCGGCCTGGCTGGAATTCGGACCCCTTTACGATCCCACGACAAATGAGTGGGGAGCCCATGCCTGGTCCAAGGTCTATGTGCCATTGGCTGGCGGTGGTGGTGGGACCGTGACCGTGGATGTTGTCAATGGGCAGTTCATGGTAAAGGATTGCTCCAGGTTCACGGAGTGGGAGAGCGATGGGAATGAAGAGCATCTGGAAGATTATTA
Source organism: Thermoplasmata archaeon (assembly GCA_023137005.1). Lineage (GTDB taxonomy): Archaea > Thermoplasmatota > Thermoplasmata > SG8-5 > JAGLSY01 > JAGLSY01. Next base: position 6 of record JAGLQE010000280.1, on the reverse strand, counting down.
CCACAC
>JAGLQE010000028.1 GCA_023137005.1 Thermoplasmata archaeon | reverse complement strand
GACCCACAGAAGGTGGGATACGACCTGCTGGCCGTCATCGGCATGAGGATCTCCAGGGGCAAGATGATAAAGGTGCAGGATAATATTTCCAAAACACCCGAGGTCATCAGCGTCTACGACATAACCGGGGAATGGGATTCCATGATAGTGGCCAGGTTCCGCAACCGCCGAGAATTGAATAAGTTCATCAAGTGGATAACCGGGATGGAATTCGTTGAGAGAACATATACCCAGATAGTCCTGAATGTGGTGAAGGAAGAGATCAAGGTCGAGGTGCCTGGCTAATTCCGCCATGCATTCTGAAAGTGTCAGATAATATATCGTATCCGACCTTGCACATCTAACTTAGATCATCCAGTTCATCCACCCCTTCCAATTCATCTATTTCGGCCTCGATCTCGGCCACATCCTCTGGTTCTGGGCCTTCCGGGGCATCTATCACTTCTGTGTCTAGCTCCTCATCGGGAATGTCATCTGGATCATCTGCAAGGTCCTCGTCTGGTTCATCTGGCACGCCTTCTTTCTCAGCAATGGCCGCCATCTCATCCTCGATGCCCTCCAGTGGGGTTTTCTTTCCCTTCTTCCATACCCCTATGATGACCAATAATACGATGACCAGGATAAATAACAGGATTATCCACATATAGTCGATCTTTATCTCGTCAGAGGGCTGCTCCACATCCGCAGGCCTGTCATTTGCATCCAGAGGGTCTGTGCCTGCCTCGATCTCATCGTCATCGGATATGCCATCGCCATCATCGTCATCGTCCATATTATTGCCCTTTCCATCACCATCCGTGTCCACGGTCTCTGTGGGATTGAAGGGGAAAGCATCATCGATGTCCAGAACCCCATCGCTGTCATCATCCAGATCTGCATTGTCGCCGATGCCGTCATTGTCCCAGTCACTGGTCTCCGTGGGATCCAGTGGTAGATCATCCTTGAGATCCGGGGTTCCATCGCCGTCATCATCTGTGTCGATTATGTCTGGAATACCATCAGCATCGGTATCTGTCCAGATCGTGAAGGAGAACTCGTATGGCTCAGCCATGTTATTGCCCAATGCATCCGAGGCCGTGGTGGTCAGTGTGATATTATAGGTCATGCC
>JAGLQE010000279.1 GCA_023137005.1 Thermoplasmata archaeon | reverse complement strand
GGCCAGCGCAGGAAGGTCATGGTCCACCGAAAGGGCGCGACCCGTTCCTTCGGGCCAGGGCATAAGGATGTTCCATCCGCCTACTCCGAGTTCGGCCAACCGGTTCTGATACCCGGGACAATGGGCACTTCCAGCTATGTTCTTGCGGGAACAGAGAAGGCCATGGAAGAGACATTTGGGTCGACCTGCCACGGTGCGGGTCGGATGATGTCCAGAAAGAAGGCCATATCCAAGTTCAGGCCCGACCAGATAAAGGCAGAGATGGCGAAAGATGGCATCTATGTCAGGGCGGCCAGTGGCCAGGTTCTCACAGAAGAAGCTCCCGGAGCCTACAAGGCAGTTGATGATGTTGTAGGAGTGACCCAGGGCGCGGGCATATCCAAGGTAGTGGCCAGGATGGTTCCGATCGGGGTTATGAAAGGGTAAAAGGCAGCCATTCGCAGGAGCGATATTTTCAACCGAAGTTTATATATCCAATGCCAGAATAATCCGGCCTGCATGACCGAGTACGATTACAAGGCTTTATTGAAGTCAGCCAAGGAACAGCTTCCAGACAAGATATCAGAGGAAGAAAGGTTCAAGATCCCCGAGGTAGACCTCTTTGTAGAGGGAAAGACCACGGTTTTCAAGAACTTCTCGGACATCGCCGAGACCATCAGGAGGAAGCCAGAGGACCTACTGGCCTATTTCCAGAGGGAGATGGGTACACCAGGTGTCCTAGAGGGCAGGAGAGCTGTCTTCAAGAGCAGGCTTATAGCCAAGCAGGTGGATGCCAGGCTCAAATCTTATGTCACGTCATTCGTCATGTGCTCGGAATGCAAGAGGCCGGATACCCACATCACCAAGGAAGGAAGAGTGGATGTTCTCGAATGTGAGGCATGCGGTGCAAGGCGTCCGATAGGTGTTCGGAAGAGCACGACCACACAGAGAGCGGTCAAGGCAGTTGTGGAGAACACGGTCTACGAGGTCATGATCCAGGATGTTGGCAAGAAGGGGGACGGCATTGCCAAGATCGAGGATTATATCATCTATATTCCGGGTACCGCCAAGGGCTCGGTGTGTAAGATCAAGGTCACCAAGGTCATGGGTAAGATGGCCTTTGCCGTACCCCACACAGAGTGATGTACATGGGCTCAAAGGGTTTGTCCAAAGGCGAATTATACTCGATACTCGGAATGGGTGCGATATTTGTTTTCACCCAGATACTGGCTTTGGTCATATCCACACCCATGCAAGATGCGGGCTACCAAGCATTCGAGGATCCTCAAGACCCTCTCAACCCCATTATGTACATGGTCACGATCCTTCTCTTCACAGGAGTCATCCTACTTCTGCTCAAGGCCGGGAAGAAGAACTTCATCAAGGGATTGATATTGTTCGCATCCTGTCTGGCCCTATACTCGGTGCTGCTTTTGCCATATATCTATATATTCTGGTACATGGCCGGTACTCCAGCTATCATTAGCGGCGCCCTGATAAATCTCATGAACATCGCGGCACTGGCCACTGCTATCTTCCTCACGTACATCCTTCACAAATTCCCGGAATGGTATGTGGTGAACACACTTGGTATCATGATAGGTGCTGGAGTTACTTCCATCCTGGGAATATCATTGGGGATCCTACCCATACTCATCCTTCTTATCGGTCTGGCAATATACGATGCCATCGCGGTGTACAAGACCAAACACATGATCGCATTGGCCGATGTCGTGGTCGAACAACATTTGCCAGTACTATTGGTGGTGCCAAAGGCCAAGAACTATAGTTTCAGGAAGCAGAAAGGCATCAAGAAGAACCTGAAGAAAAAGAAAAGAATAGACGCCATGTTCATGGGTCTGGGAGATATCATCATACCTGGAAGTTTGGCTGTGTCGGCCTATACCTTCACCTTTGGAGGACCTGGCTTCGAGAGCGGCATGGTGGCCATGGCAACGATAATTGGCGGAACCATTGGTTTCCTGGCATTGATGAGATATGTCATGAAGGGGAATGCTCAGGCAGGATTACCACTGCTGAACACTGGGGCTATACTTGGGTTCGCTATTGGCTTTCTGATATTCACCATATGAGCCGCCTTATACACCCTCTCTGAAAACAACAAGATTTATATCACCTTAAATTATACGGTATGACTGATAAAAGGTTGTGATACATTGTCAACAACAATAGGTAAGAAGAAAGTTCATGCAAAGGGCTCGGCCAGAGAAGAGAAATACATCGATCTCGGTGAGATGGGATACGAGGATGAAAGCCTCATTCAGCACAAGGGCTCCACTATCAAGATCGCGGAAATATACCGCTATGAGGACATGAAGAACCTTACCAAGTACCTGTACGACGGTCACACGATAATAATTGATTATTCTTCCATTGCCAATGATGAGCTGGCCATGACCCGCATAACAAATGAGCTCAAGTCCATCGCGGATGACACCAACGGAGATGTTGCTGGAATAGGCCACAATCTACTATTGGCCACATCCAATGGTATCAGGGTGGACAGGAACAAGATACGCGGTTCATACTAGAACTCAGTATTCGTTCTCTGAAATATTACGATATGAGCGTGAGCTTCACCAAGTGGATCATTAAGTCAGCATTATCATTTCTGCCATTTATATTGGAACAATATAACAGTAACATTATAGTACTTCAGTTATATCCGCCTCCCATCCAAAATTGGAGACCATTCCATTCCAGCGCATCGCGGGATTGGATAGGCCAGTTAATGAGGTAATGATATGTCAAAAGACAATATGAAGTCAATGGACGGGAACACCGCGGCCACGCATATAGGCTACGCGTTCTCAGATGTTGCAGCAATATACCCGATAACGCCATCCTCTGCCATGGGAGAGGTTGCCGATACCTGGGCAGCGCATGGTAGGAAGAACATTTTCGATCAAGTTTTGAAAGTAGCCGAGATGCAGTCCGAGGGCGGAGCAGCAGGTGCCATACACGGTGCATTGTCTGCAGGTGCTTTCACCACCACCTTCACGGCATCACAGGGGCTTCTCTTGATGATCCCGAACATGTACAAGATAGCTGGCGAATTGATGCCCACTGTCTTCCATGTTTCGGCAAGAGCTATCGCGGGTCAGGCATTGTCCATATTCGGCGACCACCAGGATGTAATGGCAGCCAGGGCAACAGGATTCGCTCAGCTTTGTTCCTGCTCAGTGCAGGAGAACATGGATCTGGCCTTGGTCGCTCATCTATCAACACTCAGAGCATCCATACCATTCATTCACTTCTTCGATGGTTTCAGGACATCCCACGAGATCCAAAAAATAGATGTCATAGACTATGAGGCCATCAAGCCCTTGGTGGACTGGGAAGCTGTCAAGAGGCACAGGGATCGAGCACTCAATCCCGAGCACCCACATCTGAGGGGAACTGCTCAGAACCCGGATATCTACTTCCAGGTGAACGAAGCTGCGAACAAGTACTACCTGGCCATACCGAAGATAGTTGAGGAGGAGATGAAGAAGGTCTCCGAGCTCACAGGCCGCCAGTACAATCTCTTTGATTATGTAGGCGCACCTGACGCAGAACGCATCATCATCATGATGGGCTCCGGAGCACAGGCCGCTGAGGAAGTTGTCGAGCACCTGAATGCAAAGGGCGAGAAGGTCGGTCTTCTTAAGGTCAGATTGTTCAGGCCATTCTCGGTCGAGCATTTCATGAAGGCTGTTCCGGCAAGTGTCAAGACCATAACCGTATTGGACAGGACAAAGGAGAACGGAGCCTTCGCAGACCCACTCTACCTGGACATTACCTCGGTATTCTTCGAAAAGAAGGATCACAGGACCATTATCGGAGGACGATACGGATTAGGATCCAAGGACTTCACACCCATCATGGTCAAGGCCGTGTTCGACAATATGGCACTACCCGAACCGAAAACCCATTTCACAGTTGGTATCAATGATGACGTAACACACACATCACTACCACTGGCAGGAGAGATCGACACATCACCAGCCGGCGTCAAGAGAAGCAAGTTCTTTGGACTGGGTGGAGATGGAACTGTGGGAGCGAACAAGGACGCTATCAAGATAATCGGGGACAATACCGACATGTACGCACAGGGATACTTCGCCTATGATTCCAAGAAATCCGGCGGAGTTACAGTATCTCACCTGAGATTCGGTACGAACCTTATCAAATCCACATACCTGATAGACCATGCGGACTATATCGCATGCCACCAGCCAGCATATGTTCATCAGTACGATATTCTGGAAGGCATCAAGGAAGGAGGGGCTTTTGTTCTCAATTCATCATGGACACTGGAGGAAATGAACACATGCTTACCAGCTAACATACGCAGGACCATTGCCCAAAAGAAATTGAAATTCTACAATATCGATGCCCTGAAAATAGCTCAGGAAGTTGGACTGGGAACCAGGATAAATATGGTGATGCAGACCGCTTTCTTCAAACTGGCCAAAGTTCTGCCGGTCGATGAGGCTGTGAGCCTTCTCAAGGATGCTATCAAGAAATCCTATTCCAAGAAGGGAATGAACATCGTGGAGATGAACTGGAAGGCCGTGGATATCGCACTTGACAGGCTCGTGGAGATCGATTATCCTTCATCTTGGGCTGATGCCAAAGATGAAGCATGTGTGGAAGAGGCAAAGCCAGATTTCATCAAGAACGTGGCTGATGTGATGAACGCCCAGAGGGGAAATAAGCTCCCGGTCAGTATATTCACTGAGGGAGGACTATTCCCACCAGAGACCACAAAATACGAAAAGCGTGGTATCGCTTTCGAGGTTCCAGAGTGGAATGCCGAGTTCTGTATCCAGTGTAATCAGTGCGCTTACGTTTGCCCACACGCGGCAATAAGGCCATACTTAGTGACCAAGGACGAGGCTGCCAAAGCCCCTGAAGGATACCTTGGATTGAAGGCCATGGGTAAGGACATGGAGGAAGGTATGGAATTCCGTATTCAGGTCTCTGTATTGGATTGTGTTGGCTGTGGTAACTGTGCGGATATCTGCCCGGCTACCAAGGGAGACGCACTCGTAATGAAGTCCCTGGCAACACAGGAGAACGAAATTCCACTACACAAATACATGGCCACACTCCCGATACGCGATGGTGGATTGAACAAATACACCCTCAAGGGCTCACAGTTCAGGCAGCCGCTTCTGGAATTCTCAGGAGCATGTGCTGGTTGCGGTGAGACACCATATGTCAAGTTAATGACCCAGCTCTTCGGAGACAGAATGATCATCGCCAATGCAACAGGTTGCTCATCCATCTGGGGAGGAAGCGCACCAGCAGTACCCTGGGCTTTGAACAATAAAGGCCATGGTCCAGCATGGGCAAATTCCCTCTTCGAGGACAATGCGGAATACTGTTTCGGAATGCAACTGGCAACCACCCAGAGAAGGGATAAGCTGGCAGTCCTTGTTCAGAAGGCCATAGACGATGGCTCCATCGGCGAGTTCAAAGAGCTTTTCACAAATTGGCTGAACAATATGCACCTGGGAGATGAATCCAAGGATATCTCACTGGCCATTCATGAAAAGATGGGAGGCAAGAGCCCGACCGGTCAACTGGCAGAGATATGGGATATGAAGGACATCATCTCTAAACCATCCCACTGGGCCATCGGAGGGGACGGCTGGGCCTATGATATTGGCTATGGCGGATTGGATCATGTTCTCGCAATGGGCCAGGATGTGAACATACTGGTACTGGACACTGAGGTTTACTCGAATACCGGCGGCCAGTCATCCAAGGCAACGCCCATAGGATCAGTCGCGAAGTTCGCGGCTTCCGGAAAGAAAACAGTCAAGAAGGACCTGGGAATGATAGCCATGTCCTACGGATATATCTATGTCGCATCCGTGGCATTGGGAGCCAATAAGAACCAGCTGCTCAAGGCCATGAAAGAGGCAGAGTCATTCCCGGGACCATCACTGGTCATCGCATACGCGCCCTGCATCAACCACGGCATCAAGAAGGGCATGGGAAAGACCATTGAGGAAATGAAACTCGCTGTCGAGGCAGGTTACTGGTTCCTTTACAGGTTCGACCCAAGGTTGAAGGATGAGGGAAAGAACCCATTCCAGCTGGACTCCAAAGAGCCGACTGGTGACATTCAGGATTTCCTGATGGGCGAGGTAAGGTATCACACACTCACTCTCCAGTTCCCGGATGAGGCCAAGAGACTGCACGCCACACTCGCCTCGAGCCAGAAAGAGAAGTATCTGAAATACAAGGCAATGGCAGAGGAATAAGGGACGCAAGTCTAAGAATAATGGGAAGGCTGAAAAAGCCTTCCCACACTTTCTATTTATGTTTTAATTTCTATTATTTTTCCTCAAGAGCGAACTGTAATAACATCATCCACACTCACTGAAAAATGTCTATCCAAACCAGTGATGAACTTTCCTTCCATTCCGGGATACATGGCCAATGAATTGAGATGAATATCCAATCCTTCTTCTACTGTAATATCATAGGTGATATGGGCAATTTTCACAAAGCCAGTGAAGGTCATGACATTCTTTTCAGGGATCCATGCCTGTCCGAGCTTTGCCTGGAAGTTATCGGGTTCTATCCGACACTCTGTTTCTGCATCATCAAGTATCTGGGTTATCGTCTGAATAAGCATATTAAAACCATCATCATCACACTTTGCTCTTAAATGATAGGTTCCCTCCATGCCTTTCACCCAGTTTTTCGTGTACTTCCAGAGAGGTATCATGCATAATATAAGAAGAATGAAGACTATGATCGTGTATATCCAGAATTCTGAGGCCAATTCGAACTTAAAATAAAGGAACACATCAACAATGGCAAGTAGCATTCCAACCAATATTATGACCATTTTCATCTGGTCTTTTATCGCCCAACTCAGGTCCCTTGTAGACCAGAGAGGGTATTGACTTTTGACATGCCCATATGGCATGAATCTACCCTTATTCTCCATAATCTTTTGCCACCCCATCATTTACTCTGACCCCCAGTTCCCTTAGGAATCTGATAATTTGTTCGTATTTGTCTTGGTCGCCTTTCCATAATCTCGTAGAGCCATATACCCGGCCAGCAAAGGATATGCGGATCACCTCTCGGGTCCGCTTGTGGCGGTGCACTGTCATTGCCTCGATGTTCTCCACCCTGAACATATTTTGACCAAACTTGGAAACCCCTATGGTCCAGTATGGTAGGATAACGAGTTTTGGAGAGATGATGAGGCGGCCCTTTGCCTTGAAAGGAATGGAGATATAGATTATTCCCATTCCAAGGGCGATAGCGATAAGGGGTATGATAATTAAAATATCAATCTGGCCATCGGCGTAAGCCAAGGTCAATAATGTCGGGCCCAGAAGAAGCATGAATCCCCCCATGAACATGAAGAGATAAGGAGTGTTATTATCCTTTTCAGGCACAACATGAACCTCCAGATCGAGGCTTTTATCCCGAGCGATCAGATCCTCTAAATGGGGCTTTAACTCGGATTCCTGAGACTTAATGAATTTTATGAAATAATATACAAAGAGGAACATGCCTGCCATCATCCCGACCTGTAATATTCCTATTAATTTGATGTCAAGCATCTCTTCCATCTCTCCACACCCAAATCACTTTGTTCATTATAACTATTTTTGGTATATTCATCACAACCCTTATTATCCCCATTTCTATACCCACTCGCATAGCCTAATAAGCTGTTAATTTAGGAGTTGTAGAAATGTATGAAGTAAGATTTCATGGCCGAGGAGGCCAGGGTGCTGTGATGGCTGCCCAGGCACTTGCTTCCGCAGCTTTCCAGGAAGGGAATTTCGCAGTCGCGTTCCCCTACTTTGGAGCAGAGCGGAGGGGTGCCCCGGTGATGGCCTTCACAAGGGTCGATAAGGACAAGATATTCTCCAAGACGCTCATTTACGAGCCGGATTATATCGTGGTCCTGGATGACAAATTGACTGGTATCGTGGATGTTTCTGATGGATTGAAGAGTGATGGTATCGCCATTATCAATTCTGCGGATAAACCAGAGGATATACAACTGGGAAAGGCGGTCAAATGCGCGACAGTGGATGCGACGAGCGTGGCCCTGGAAACACTGGGCCAGCCGATCACGAACAGTGCCATACTCGGGGCTTTCGCAAAAGCCACAGGCCTGGTAAGTATTGATTCTATCGTTGCGGGTATCATGGACATATTCGGTAACCGTATCGGAGAAAGACTGGCAACCAAGAACGCGAATGCCGCAAGGGTCGCTTACGAGAGGACCACTGTTGGAACCTGCAAGGGAACCATGACCTATGATGCAGGCGGAAAATGGTTACCCGGATACGACGAGCTCCCACTGGGTCTGGCAACCAGGCCGATGGAGACACCCGAAGGACTTGTCGGGCCAGGCAGCTTTGCAGAAAATAAGACAGGAAGCTGGAAGACCTTCAAACCAATTTATGATCCAGACAAATGCATCATGTGCAGGCTGTGCTGGTTCTACTGCCCGGATGGTTGCATCAAAGAAGTTGGCGAGGGTGACAATATGACCCTGGATTTCCAGCTAGAATACTGCAAGGGATGCGGTATCTGTGCCAATGAATGCCCCAAAGACGCGATAAAGATGGTGAGGTGATTTTGTGATGCGTTTAAATTTTAATATGACGGAGCATCATAAAAGCCCGAAACATATGATGAGAATAGAGGAGGGGTTCTAATATGGTTAAAAGAGTAGTTACAGGAAATTATGCGGCTGCGTACGCGGCCATGCTTGCAAGAGTAGACGTCATAGCGGCTTACCCGATCACGCCCCAGACCTTCATTGTCGAGCACCTTTCAGAATTCGTTAATGATGGATTACTGGACTCGGCCTTCATGAGGGTTGAGAGCGAACACAGTGCGATGAGCGCTTGTGTGGCCGCTTCGGCCACAGGTGTCAGAACCTACACGGCAACAGCCTCCCAAGGGCTCGCGCTCATGCACGAGGTATTGTTCATCGCGGGTTCCGCTCACCTTCCAGTTGTCATGCCAGTTGTTAATCGTACTGTTGCAGGACCTATCGGTATCTGGGCCGAGCACAATGACACCATGCCACAGCGTGACACAGGCTGGATGCAGGTTTACGTAGAAG
>JAGLQE010000278.1 GCA_023137005.1 Thermoplasmata archaeon | reverse complement strand
TCCGTAATAAACACCATTCTCGTCAGTGTGGTCAACATCAACAGTATTGATCAGGTCTCCGTCTGGAGCATCACTGTCCACCTGAACGGTTATCGTGAAAGTAATGGCAGTGTTCCCTGCCAGGTTCGAGTATGGGTAGGTGTAGGTATCTCCATTTATCGTGGGTGTGAGGCCACTGGTGTCGCTGATATATGTGACACCTGAAGGAAGTGTATCATTCACCCATAGACTGGCAATGTTCGCGGCCCCCCTCTTGTTCGTCACCTCTATCGTGTAGGTTATTATGTCTCCAGGCTCGGCATCACGCAGGTCCGCACTCTTACTCACGGAAAGGTCGGGTACTGGCGGCGGCTTTGCATATATCTCATTATCATTTGGTGCAGAGCGTGTCCCTCCAGTATACGTCGTATCATGCACGATCGTGTCATCACTCAGGTCCAGGCTGTGCTTCCAATCCGATATTTCGATGTAGATCGAGAACTCATCAATGGAAGTAAGTCCGATGAGTGAAAGCGGAATGCCCATCTCCATTCTCTGGTAGTCCAATGCGGCATTGATATCATCCAGTAATTCCCAGGGATTTTCCAGGCCCGGAATATATGTGTATATCTCACTTGTGAGGATATTATTGTTCCTGCCAGATATGAGGATGAGGTGGTCCGCGCCCACCATGCCCTTGACATAGGCTCCGGTGCTTTGATCATTGTCCGAATCTATGTACACGCTGAGATAATCCAATCCTTTCTTCTCTTCATGCTGGACTGGCCCAATGTATCTGACTACCTCCATGCCCGAGTAATTTGCATCATAATCATCTGGAATGATGGTGTTCAACCAATGATCCGTCCCTCCATTTGTATAATCGGTAATTCCATCCCCGTCAAGGTCACCCTGGGAATCCGCATCCGGTATTCCATCATTGTTGAAATCATGGGCCATATTGCCATCGATACCATCGAGGACATCGGGAACTCCATCATTGTCTGAATCAACTGGTGGAGGTGGGGGAGTGATCGTTGTATCATTGTCGGTGACAATGTGCCTGTATCTTATCATGGGTATGTCCACACCACCCATGGCCACACCAGCCACCGATGTGTACACCAGAAGTCGATCATCAACCATCATCCTGTAATCACTGATGTCCACATTTCTGTTGATAAGGCTGGTATTGAAATCCAGGCTCCCGGACATGACATCATTGGCCGAGTCGATGTTCTGATCGATATATTCCCAGTCACCGAAGGCTCCGTCTATGGTAATGCTAGCCGGTGTGCCAATATTGTGGATGGCCCCCGCATTTACAGCTATGTGAACGATGGTACCACTGGATACCTCAATATCCGATAGTTTCACGCCCACATTCTGTGCCAGGGTGTCAACTGCCACATCGAAGACGAGGAACATGTCCTGTGTCTCTCCTGCCTCTATGGTCATGGGTGAATCGAAGGCGAGGGTGAATTCTCTGCCATTGGGCTCCAGTGTAGAGGGGATATCCACATCACCCACTAGGTCGATGACCCTGTTCCCATTGCTATCCATCACCAGCCTCATATTATCCATATCTTCCAATTCCAGCTCTCCGGCCAGGTTGAAGGTCATGGAGCTTATCTCTGTTCTCCTGCCAAAGGCCTCCAATCGAATAAGACTTGCATCGTGTTCTCCCTGATCCAGGACATCATCCTCAACTGCCTCCGTGACAATGGCCCTCAGGGTTCCGTGTAAGGGAGCGATCATCGAATCGGAAATATCCATTCTCCCAAAGGAATCCTGGGTAGTGATGAGCATGATCGGCTGGGACTGGCTATTCAATTCATTGAGGACCACTCTCAATTCCAGCTCACCGTGCACGATGGCCCCTATCCCTGTATGGGAGAAGGTGAAGCCGTTCCAGTCATTTTGACTCATACCTGTTTCGAACCTGTGGACCTCCAGTCGACTGATCGAATTAGACCAGCCGTGAACATCCAGCAGAATATCTGCTCCCATATTGGAAATAGAATAGCCAGTTGACGGATCAGCATCCGAATCTATGAAGATGAATATTGTATCCATACCAAGTATATTGCCATTGGATACCCCACCCAATATATCGCCTTCCACCTGAAGGTAGAAGTAAAGGTTCGGTGGTTTGAAATTGATCTTGGAGGAGATGATATTGATATCTTCATTGGTGATCTGGTCTATCGGAGAATCATGGTATTCCTGGAACTCTCTCCAGTCTGCGAAGTTCCCGTCTATGTTCATTCCATAGGTCTCATCGCTGATCATCACATTGGTGAGTACGGGCACGAACATCATGATGAATATCAGGAGAGCCATCATGGTGATCCTCATCCTCCATGCCGCTGTTGACCTGAACTTCGCCTTCTGCCCTTTTAGTCTGCTATGGCCACTGGCCAGTCCATCACCATTGATGAGGCCCATGCCATTTATCAGGCCTCCGAGCCCTAGCTGTGATAATTGACCGTTCACCTTTCCATTGGTGCGGCCATTTACCATACCTCTTCCGTTCACGAGGCCATGTCCATTGATCAAGCCATTGACCTTTCCATTCGTCAGTCCATTGGTGCGACCATTTACCATGCCTCTTCCGTTCACGAGGCCATGTCCATTGATCAAGCCATTGACCTTTCCATTTGTCAGCCCATTGGTGCGGCCATTTACCATACCTCTTCCGTTCACGAGGCCATTGACCTTTCCATTGACCCTTCCATTAACCCTGCCTATGGCCATGCCATTGACCCTTCCATTGGTACGGCCATTTACCATGCCTCTACCATTGACCCGTCCCTGTCCATTTACCATGCCCGTTTGCAGGCTATCTTTTTCACCATGGGCTTTCTGATGGGATGTGGCCTCGATCTCTTTGTAAGAACTCTGAATGATCAGATCATAGCATTCGAGGGCCGCCTCATGCATTCCCAGCTTGTCAAGCAATTCGCCCTTCTCCTGTAGAAGGCTCTCGGTACTCGGGAATAGGGCCAGGTCCTCATCTATCTCGGCCAGGCGCGCCTTTGTCTCCTCTGTCTCCTGTTTGAAAGTGTCCAGTTCTAGCTCATCCAGTTCATCATCGGAAGTCGAGAGATCAGAACCCTGAAGGATCTCGAGGATACATCTCTTGTATTCCTCTTCCTTGTCAACATTAAGTTCAGCCGCTTTGTCATAATTGGCTATCGCATCCTCGAAGCTTCCAGCCTTGGCAAGTAGTCTGGCTTTCCTCGCATAGAGCTCGTCATTATCCGGGTCTGCCTCTATCTTGCTGTTCAATGCATCCAGGTCCTCCAGGACTATGACCTCGCCTATATCCATCTCTAGGTCCACAAAGTCTGGAAGGCCGCCATCATCCTCATCCTCTGTCTCCATCAGTTGTGTGAAAAATTCCTTGGATGTTAGTGAAGGTGTGATCTCTTCCTCCATATCTTCTTCAGGTTCATCCCCCAATCTCGCCCACCTTGACAGAAAATCCTTGGATATGCCTTTCTTATCCTCCTTTCTGGCATCCAACCCAGGGATCTCGAGGTCGCTCTCAAGCTCCTTGAGAACCTCCATATCTGCCAACTCTGGCTCAAATCCCTTCAGGAGATCCAGTTCATCCTGGTCCTCATCTATTTCAAATAAGGGGTCTTCGTCTACCTCGTCCTCTTCAGATACATCATCGATGTCCAGGGTCAGTAGATCATCCAGGTCTTCATCCTCGGGATCTCCCAATTCCAGTTCATCCAGCTCATCATTCTCATCCTCTGTCAGGATCAACTCGAAACCATC
>JAGLQE010000277.1 GCA_023137005.1 Thermoplasmata archaeon | reverse complement strand
AGAAAATTATGGCCCCGGTCACCGGATGGCCATATTTTCGAAGGTTGGGACGAGCGTAGCGAGCCCAATCCTGAGCAACACAAGGGCGGGGTATTGGATATGATGTATTGGCGAGTGACAATACCAACTGGTAATCCGCGAACCCCGTCTGAAGGGCGGGGGTGTCCTCAAAATAGAGGCATGAAGCTCAGGCTAAATATCCTGTTGAGACCATGCAGGAGCCATGCGCCAGCAATGTTTTTCGGCTTGTGGGTGATGATGCATGTCAAGATGCCCTGGACCAGACCAACCAGCATTATGGGGCCGAAGAAATACTGGGGATGAAGGAGAATAAAACCAATTATGGAAGTTGCATAGGCCACTCTTATATCGGTCAGCTTCCAAAGATAGAGGAATAAGATCCCTCTGAAGAAGAATTCCTCGGTGAAGGATTCCACGAACATGATGCCCGAATGCCAGGCTGGAGCCGGAGAGCTGGGGGACATGCTTACCATGTAGTTCACAAAGAGCATGATTGGTAGCACAAGAAGAGAAAGGCGGATGCTCTCTATCATTCCAGGCTTTTTCACACCAAGGCCTTTCAATATGCCGATAATTTTTATATCATGATTTATATTTTTATAATAGAAATAAAATGCGGCCAGTGGAAATATCACGAACAATACCATCTTTCCAAGAAAATATCCTAAGTAGGGGATGTTCTCGAAACCCACCATGACTGGCCAGTATATTATCACGATGATAAACAGTACCAGTGATATCAGAAGTATCTCCTTGATATTCTTCTTATCATTCATAAGAGAATAGATTATCGGAATAAGTAGACATAATAGAGTGGGCCAGAGGAAGAACAATCACTCACTCTCCCATTGATATTGATACTCTAATACTATTATCAGACTCATCTCTTCCAACTCGATTAGATATTCATGAATTGATATTTAGATATTGGGATTTCTCTCGGGAGGAAAGGATTTTATGTGCGCTATCCTATCAAATCAGGCAAGAGCGTGGAACCACAAATCTAATATGCATGGCTTGCGATTTACTCAGGGGAGTGAATTGATGGAACAAACCACTGGAAACACACCAAATTCTATTAAGCTAGATATTTTAATTCGAGAGATGAAAGAATCAGATATGCCTTTCATACATAATGGTTTGAAAGAAACCAATTGGCAGGATGTACCTGATTGCCAAAAACAACTGGCAAATAGAGCTGAATGCGATAAAAGAGTTATCGAGGATTTCAATTTTTTTCTGAAAACTGAAAGATATAAGTTCCGGGTCTTTGTAGCAGAGATGGATAATGCTCCAGTCGGCTATATCTCGATCGGAGAATTGTCAAACCAACTCATTGGCCTACCTATTGGCTCACTTCTTGACCTATGGGTTGACCCAGAGTTCAGAAACAAAGGCATTGGAAATGAACTTTTTGATCATGCCATGAATGAATTGATAGATAATGGCTACACACACTTTGGAGGATTGGTATCGGCTTCAAACAAAGCTTCATTCCACATGTGTGAGAAAAGAGATTTTTTACCAGGGCATATTAGCCTTTACAAGCAGATAGATGGAGAATCCAAATAATGATGCCCATCGCACATGGAATGATCGCCTGGCTGGTGGCTGTTCTATTTGGAAAAGAGGTCAATGACAGGCGATTGATGGTCATCGCGGGAGTGGTCCTTGATATTGATGGTATCTTCATTCTATTCGATGATGCATTATTCTACGAATACCACCACACATTCGGCCATTCCCTGGTATTTGGCTTGATGGTGGCTTTGGTCGCGAGCTTACTTTCAGTGGATAAGATCAAGATATTCTTTGGCGCATTATCAGCATTCATAATGCATATCGTGGCGGACCTCATTGGTTCGAACTGGCCTGTTACGATATTTTCTCCATTATCTGATCTAACGATCCCTTCCTCTTACTTCCTGACCAATTATCAGATCTATAATATTGTCAATCCAATTGTCTTCATTGTTTGCGTGATCTTGATAATGATAATTATGTATTATAGGGAAATATCGCCGATCGAGTTCATCTCGGAGAAACTGGACAAGTACATTATTGAGCGGATATTCCCGATCAAGTTCAAGAGTGATGGGGAGATATCTGAATAGGGAGGCTTTGAAATGGACACTTTCATACTCATCTGCCCCCATCGATCAAGAGGAAATACAAAAAGAAATTTCAAAAACTATTTACAAGGAGAGATGGTTAATGGATTTGAAGGATAATATGGATAGAATAAAAGAGATCATGAGCAGGCTTGAGGATGCCATCATCCCCCGCCCTGAGATAATCGGAGCATTATATAGCGGCTCCATTGGCAGGGGTGATTATGATGAGCATTCTGATATAGACCTTTACACCGTGGTAAAGGACGAGGATTATGATAAAATATTCCCCCAGATGCCTGCCTGGATGGCCGAGGTGGGGGAGATAAAATACCGAATCAACCGCTCGCATTGTAATTCCTGGGTCTTTTTCATTGATGACGATTGGGCCAAGGTGGACGTGGCTGTATACAAGAGGTCGGAGCTTAAACCCAAGTTCGAATACCGCGGAATAAAGATAGTCAAGGATCATGAAGGACTACTGGCTGAGGTGCAAAAGCTCTCTATTGATCTACCCTCAGATATACCAAAGAACCATTTCCACGGCTGGCTTAATGAATGCCGGGACGGCCAAATATACACTGCCAGGCACTGTGCCAGAGGCTGGATAATGTCAGCGGTTGGAGAAGCGGCCTATGAGGGCGAGCAATTGTTCTACCTTCTCTTGAAACTGAGAGGGATACCTGAGCAATATGGTTTTCGAGATGCCGAGAATATTCTTTCAGATAAGGAATTCCAGATGCTGCTGGCCACCCGTCCAAAGGAGGCCACTATCCTTGCAGTGAGAGAGGGGATGAAAGCAGTATGGAAGCTTCTTAAGCATGTGGAGACGGAGTATGAGAGAGTGGTCGGCGAGCCAGTTGGGATCAAATGCGATGATGAGGAATTGCTGGCAGTGGCTGAGAAGATCTATGAGAGCATTGAGGGACAGTGATGAAAAAAGCAAATTATGATGACATAGCAGCAGATACCTTTGATCTATCACGCCCAATATCAGAAGAGAGATTAAAAACATGGCTGGATCTTATTTCAGAAAATGTAAATCATAAAGAGAAAATAGAATTTCTTGACCTGGGCTGCGGCACAGGACGGTTTTCAATTCCAATTGCAAAAAGATTAGGCTATTCTGTCACAGGAGCCGACAACTCTGAAGAAATGCTTGTAAAAGCAAGAAAGAAGGATGAAGCAAGCCAAGTCAAATGGGATATACAAGACGCGACATCATTATCTTATCCAGATGCATCATTTGATGCTGTTTTCATGTCACATCTCCTTCATCATGTTGATGATCCTTCAGATATCGTGAACGAGTGCTATCGTGTCTTGAGGCCAGGTGGAACGATCCTGAACCGTTATGGCTCTATGGAGGATATTCGAGACGACCCGGAGCATAGATTTTTCCCGGGGACCATTGAATTTGATGAGACTCGCACCCCGACACTAAAACAAGTTGAGGATATCTTTCAGAATGCTGGATTCAAAGATGTATCCTCTAAAGTATTGGTAGAAGAGCCCTATCCATCTCCAGAGGTCAGGTTGAGGGGAGCGGAATTAAAATTCACTTCTGTTCTTACTCTTATTGATCAATCAGAATTTGAGAAGGGATTAGAGAATTTTAGAAAGTATATCTCAGATAATCCAGGTGACCATTGGCTCCTTGAAGATAGGATGACTTTAACAAGTGGGAAAAAATCAGATTAGACCATCAATCCTATCCCAATATTTTCTCGACCATGAAAGCATGATAACCCTCTGCATAATAATCATCAATACGCTTTCCAATACCATATTTATTCTTTTCATAGAATAATATTGCCAACTTATTATTGATATTCACATGAAGCCAGACCTTCTTCCCACCCAGTTCCTCCACCATCTTCTCAAAGGCCTTGACCAACTGGCTCCCATAGCCCTTTCGCCTGTGTTTCTCTATAAGGTCCAGATCATTGATGTAGTAATTACCGTTTTCATGAGTGAAATTGATGAATCCAATTGGCTCATCATTCAATTCTATTTTCATCATATTGTCCAGGTTCTTCTCTAGCAAATACACACTGGCCTCCTCATGCGTGTATCCCATTTCCTTGTGAATGATATTGGCATAAGCATCGATATCCATCTCACTGACCCTGGAGGTCTTGATATTCGCCATGAGAGGTGATTGGGGCCGGGGGTTATTTTGGTTTTGTAGATGTGGGCATAATTGATAAATAGATATTTCACCATTCACTTAGACAAGTGTAGCCGTCCCCGGAAGGTCTGGCTATTCGGAGGTGGAAGAATGGATAAGATAGTTGTGATAATTCTTGCAGTGGTCATGTTCACTGCTGGATGTGTGATTGGATATGTTGCCACGGAACCCGAGACAGAAGTGGAGATCGAGT
>JAGLQE010000276.1 GCA_023137005.1 Thermoplasmata archaeon | reverse complement strand
GGACAATAATCTCATACACCTGGGATTTCGGAGACGGCACAGTCGGGTATGGAGCCAGTACATCACACATTTACTCTGCTTCTGGCACTTACATAGTTATCCTCACAGTCACAGACAATGATGGCCTAATATGTATTGATTCGACTTCAATAACTGTTTCAGCACCTGATCCTGACCCTGTGCCAGACCCAATTGGTGCAGCCCTTATCATAGATAAGGTCAAGACCTCTGGGCCCGATATCGTTGAAACCCATACAAAAAATGGCTGGATCCTTATGATCACAGTGTCCAATACTGGTGATTCAGATGCATTGGATGTAGTGGTTCATGATGTACTGCCGGCGGAGTTGGAGCTGGTGGACCATTCAATATCAAAAGGAACATTCTCATATGAGCAGAACGGCGGAGGTAAAGCTGGTTCCACCTCACTTACCTGGAGTTTGGGAAACCTTGCTCCCGGGGAAATATGTCAGCTTGAATTGGTAATTTCCACAAAATTGAACCCAGCAGGGAAGCAGGAATTCACCTCTCCCGGAACTTACTCTCTCAATGATGGAGCATGGGTGACTGGAATTGATCAGATCACCGGGGAAGGATTGCTAGATGGTCCGACATCCAAGATCACTGTGATCGCCATAGATGGGAATGACGAAGAAGAAGATGTGGCTACACCTATTTATTCATCTGAGGCCCCTCTCGTTCCATACTTGGTACTAATATCCCCTACTGGACCTGGAAACATAGAGTCGGAAACAGAACAGTTAAGCCCAACATCATCAAAGATCCTTAATTCACCATCCAGTTTGTTTATTATTGTGTTCCTCGGCTTCTTATTGATGATGAGCCCAATCTTATTATTAGAGAGAAAGAAGACAGCAGCCAGTAAACCAGCAGAAGTTGATCTGGATAAGCAATTGATAAATGGTGAGATAACAGAAGAGGAATATCTCCGAGAACTGAAGGACATGGAATAGTTCCAATACTTTATATCCTGTTGGCCTATACTCCTTCAATATTATGGAGGAGAGTGGATGTATAACCGAATTAAAGGATATTCAAGTATCGTAATAACTCTGATAATGATCTTTTCAGTGGTGATGACACCAAATATATCAAATGCTAGGGATCCTATCATTATTATAAATGCGCAGAATGATGGCTGGAATGACACCTTTGAGAATATGTCCTATGTTTCTGCTTATTCGAATGTCACAATAATGAACAATGATGTGATCTTGAATGTCAATAGCCCCTTCGTCCCCTCTACCTGGGCCAAGCAAGGTCTGGCCTTTTCGCTGGGCGCTTCACCAGAAAATTGGATGAACCTTGGTGAAACGGTTATCAAGGATAATGGAATTTATAAAATGTGGTACTCCGGTGTTGACCTCACTATGACCTATAGAATCTTTTATGCCACATCCAATGATGGGATTAACTGGAATAAACAAGGCTTGGTAATGAACCTAGGAGCTCCAGGAAGTTCTGAAGATAACCATGTCGCTACTCCCCATGTTTTAAAAGATGGACCTATCTATAAAATGTGGTACGGTGGACATGATGACTCTAATTGGAGAATTCATTATGCAACTTCATTAGACGGCATATCATGGACAAGATTTGGTGTTGTAGTGCCGCTTGGAGGATTGCCGGGTGGCACGGATGATAAGCTCACAATTGGCCAAACTATTCTGAAGGAAGATGGTGAGTTCAGAATGTGGTATGGCGGATCAGATATATTCGATGTATTTAGAATTCATTATGCAACTTCAATAGACGGCATATCATGGACAAGATTTGGTGTTGTAGTGCCGCTTGGAGGATTGCCGGGTGGCACGGATGATAAGCTCACAATTGGCCAAA
>JAGLQE010000275.1 GCA_023137005.1 Thermoplasmata archaeon | reverse complement strand
TATTATGCCTGGAAGAGGACGTGGCCGTGGCCGAGGACGAAACCCAAGATGGGTGAGCAATGTGCCAGAGACCACCTTCTTCAATCCTGCTGGAGTACCCCGGGATGATATGAGGATCATGGTCGTGACCGTAGTAGAGGTCGAGGCCCTGCGACTCGTGGACATCGAGGGACTTACGCAGGAGGAGGCCGCAATGGAGATGGGCGTGTCCAGAAGAACATTCTGGAACGATCTCATGGAGGCGAGGCGAAAGGTCGCCTATGCCTTGGTGAACGGCTGCGCGATAAGGATCGCGGGTGGTACATACTCCATTGTGGGCGAGATAGGCGAAGACGAGCTGGGTGTGGCCCGGCCCCGCAGAGGTGGCGGCAGGAGGCGTGAAGCCCAGACAGAAGAAGAATAGACAAAAGGAGACAACAAATATGCCAAGAGGAAATAGAACAGGACCAGAAGGTCAAGGACCAAAGACAGGGCGAGGAGCAGGATACTGCACCGGGAACGAAGCACCCGGCTATGCCAACCCAACCGGAAGGATGGGCATGGGCAGAGGCCAGGGAATGAGAGGAGGCCGTGGACAGGGCCGGGGTGCCAAAAGTGGCACAGGCCAGGGACGCGGCAGAGGTGGAGGTTTCGGAAGGGGATACTTTCCCGGAACGATACCCGTATACCAGGAACCCAGTCCTGAAGAGGAAAAGACCTACCTGGAGAATCATATCAAGGCCATGGAACAGGAAATGGCAGATATGAAGGCCAGGATAATGGAACTGACTGAGAAATAGTCGGTTCCACCCTTTTTTTAAGATGCGATTTTACCAATTTATCCTACGCATCTTTTTTATCAAACGAGTTTATTGTATATTCAGGTAAAGAGTTTGATGCGAATTGCGACTTTACCAATTTATCCTACGCATTTATTTTATCAAACGAGTTTATTGTATATTCGGGTAATGAGTTTGATGCGATTTTCGATCTATAATTTTAATCTAAATTTAATCAGATTTGTTTGATCTATAGTGATAATTAATGCCGTTAAGGTTAAAAGTATAAATGCTTTGATGGGTTGATATATCATGCCCCAGGTGATCTTGGGGTTTAGAGGTGGTAAAGATGTCAGAATCATGCGGTATGGGTGCGCCCAATAAGGAAGTAGCAGAATTGAGTGCCAGGATAATGTACAATGTCAGTAAGATCAAGAACAAGCTGATAGTGATGAGCGGTAAAGGTGGAGTGGGAAAGACCACGGTGGCCATCAACCTGGCAAGCGGCATGGCAAAGGCAGGCTATAAGGTCGGCTTGATGGATGTGGATATCCACGGACCCAATGTGCCCAAGATGCTGGGCATCGAGGATAGTATCATTGAACCTGAGGAAGATAAGATAAAGCCCATCAAGGTAACTGATAATCTCAGCGTGATGTCAATGGCCTTCCTATTACCGGACAAGGATGCTCCAGTTATCTGGAGGGGGCCCATGAAGATGCAGTTGATAGATCAATTCCTGGGAGACTTCGAATGGGGAGACCTGGACTATCTGGTGGTGGATCTTCCACCCGGAACTGGTGACGAGTCCCTGAGCATTGCACAGAGAATACCACAGGCCGAGGCGATAATCGTTTCAACACCACAGGAAGTGGCTTTGCTCGATTCAAGAAAGGCCGTGAACTTCGCCAGGAATATGAAGATGCCGGTTCTCGGGATAATCGAGAATATGAGCGGATTCAAATGCCCACATTGTGCAGAGACAATAGACCTCTTCAAGACTGGAGGGGGAGAAAAGACCGCGAAAGAAATGGATATTGGATTCCTGGGCCGGGTGCCCATTGACCCCCAGATGGTATTATTGGGTGATTCTGGTTCTCCGGTGGTTCTCACAGAGGGAGAGTCGGCAGAGGCCTTTGCAGAGATAATCAAAAATATTGAAGATTCCAGAAAATGATACATCACTATCAATATCATAAATTCAGGCGAGTGCTTTATAAGCAAGAAGTTAATATAGTTGTAACGCTGTTAATAACACTGTTAAAGATAGTTAATAGGTGATCTGAAATGAAAATCGCAATGACATCGAAGGGAAAGGACCTTGAAGCCGAAGTGGACACACGATTTGGAAGGTGTGTTTACTTTCTGATAGTTGACCCGGATACAATGGAATTCGAGGCAATGGAGAATGAGAGCGCGAGTGCCAGTGGAGGAGCTGGTCCCCAGGCCGCACAGGCAATATCCAAGAAGGGTGTGGATGTGCTGATAACGGGCAATGTTGGACCCAATGCGTACCAGGCTCTGGAAGCCTCGGGCATTAAGGTCCTGACTGGATCCAATGGCATGATCAAGGACATGATCCAGAAGTTCAAAAGCGGAGAACTGGACGAGGCTGGAGGAGCTAATGTGGGCTCTCATGCTGGCATGGGCGGTAGAAGGTAGGTGACTTGGATGCGAGAACAAAGTGATTGCATTCAAAATTCCGAAATGAAATGGAGGAATTCATTATGAAAGTTTGTATACCATCAATGGGTGATAAAGGACTGGACGAGCAGGTGGGCGAGCATTTCGGACGAGTACCCATCTACACGATATACGACAGCGAGACAAAGGATGTCAAGATAGTCCCGAATGACAGCTCACACACTGGAGGAAGTGGCTATCCTGCCGAGAACATTGCAAAATTGGGCGTGGACATCATGCTCTGTGGTGGTCTTGGAAAAAGGGCCATAACCATGTTCGAGGAAGCGGGCATCATGGTCTACATGGGAGCCACTGGCACTGTCAAGGATGCTATCGGAGCCTGGGAAAAGGAAGCATTGACACCAGCTACCGATGAGACGGCCTGTGCCCAGCATGCCTTTAGAGGCCAGGGAATAGGAGATGGCGAAGGGCATGATCATGGCCAGGACGGTTGTGGGAATTGATATTCAGTGTAAGTGAATTGAAGTGATAAAATGAAGATATCTGTAGCCAGTGGTAAAGGAGGGACCGGTAAGACCACCATATCAGTGAATTTGGCACTGAGCATAGACAATGCCACACTGATAGACTGTGACGTGGAGGAGCCAAACTGCCATCTGTTCTTCAAAGAACCAATGGAAAAGGTGAAGAACATAGGCATACCGATACCCGTATTCGACCTTGACAAATGCGATCGATGTGGAAAGTGTGCGGAGTTCTGTCAATACAATGCCATTGCCGTTATCAAGGATAAATTACTCTTCTTCGAGGAGCTTTGCCATGGCTGTGGAGGCTGCATGATCATATGCCCCCAGGATGCTATAACCGAGACCGAACACACACTGGGAGTCATTGAAAAAGGTGGAACACATGATATGGAACTGTATCATGGTCTGCTTAACATAGGTGAGCCATTTGGAGTGCCGATAATCAAGGCAGTTAAGGATCTGGCCCCACCGAACAAGGAAGCGATATTCGATTCACCACCTGGAACCGCATGTCCCGCGGTCGAGGCTATGAGTGATTCTGACTTTGTCATCCTGGTGACCGAGCCAACACCTTTCGGATTGCACGACCTCAAGCTGGCTGTGGATGTGGTAAAGAGGATCGGCACGCCATTTGGAGTGGTGGTGAACCGGGGCGGAATAGGTGATGACCGCGTGGACAGGTTTTGTGAGAATGAGAACATTCCTCTTCTGGCGACAATACCCAATGACCTGAAGATAGCCAGGCTGTATTCCAAGGGTATTCCAATAGTCGAGGGAATTCCAGAATACAAGCAGGTGTTTGTTGGGATCTATGAAGATATCAAGAAGATCGTCAAAAACAAAGATACAGAGACCAAGGAGGTGCAGTAATATGGTCAAGCATATCACGATAATAAGTGGAAAAGGTGGAACTGGAAAGACCACGATAACCGCCGCATTCACGGCACTGGCCAAGAACCTGGTTATCGTTGATGCGGATGTTGATGCCGCGGACATGCACCTTTTACTTCACCCTGAAGTGAAAAATAGTGAAATATTCAATGGACTGGATGTCGCACAGAAGAATGATGACATCTGCACGAATTGTGGACTATGCTATGATAATTGCAGGTACGGGTCCTTCGATCCGGACAATACACTTCACCCCGAGAAATGTGAAGGTTGTGCCGTATGCGAACTGGTATGTCCAGTAGGTGCGATCAAGATGGTCACGAGGAATGCGGGCGAGTCCTATATTTCGGATACACGATTCGGGACAATGGTGCATGCCAAGATGCATCCGGGTGAGGAGGCCACAGGAAAGCTGGTCGCTCTGGTCAGGGAAAAGGCCAGGAAGATCGCCGAGAAAGAGAATAATGATCTCATCATCATAGATGGTCCTCCGGGAACTGGCTGCACGGTGATCGCCGCGATAACCGGTGTCGACCTGGTCCTCATCGTTATAGAGCCCACTCTTTCAGGAATTCATGATGCAAAGAGAATTATAGAGGTTGCCAGGCATTTCAATGTGCCGGCACTGGCCTGCATAAACAAATATGATATAAACGAGGAAAATACAGCTCATATAATCGAGTTCTGCAAGGCCGAGGGCATCGATGTCATTGGAAAGCTGGCCTATGATGAAACGGCAACCAAGGCCATGATGGATGAAAAGACCGTGGTTGAATTCTCGGATGGCGAATTGGCCCAGTCGATAAAGGATATCTGGCAGAAGCTGGAAAAGGAACTGGCCAAGTGATATTTAACAAGAACACAACCCTGGGGATAGGGGAATACCATACCAACATTCATTAACCACCTCAATATTTCAGGTTTACCTGAAACCTATAACACTATGAATGGAGGATGAACCATGATATCCAATAGCGA
>JAGLQE010000274.1 GCA_023137005.1 Thermoplasmata archaeon | reverse complement strand
TCTGTATGCCCATTATCTTAACACCATCCGTAGTTCTCATTGATAGACTTGCTGGCTCACTAATGAGGCACTGCCCTTCATTAATTGTTTTCTTTTCTTGATCTACCATTACATCCACACTACCATCAACGACATAGAACATAACGTAAGAGGGCATATTACAATCAGGTATTTTACCGTCTGCCGGCAGCTTGATAATTCTCACTTTAAATTCTTCTGCATCATAAAGGACGTTACTGATCTTTTCCTGTGTATCTAAGGCCATTTCATTAATATCAATTTTTTTCATTTTATTTCACCTATCTTTCTACATTTCTTTCTATTCTCCATCTTTCTCATAGTATCATATTGAACATATAGCCAGTGATGATTATCCCGATGGTGACTATCGCCACGAATATCATTATCAATTTAGGCTTCAGCACCTTCTTTAGGATTATCAGCTCTGGCAGTGATAGGGCCGTGACGGACATGAGAAAGGCCAATGCAGTTCCGACCGGCAATCCTTTGCCAATCAGGGACTCGGCTATGGGAATGAGCCCCATCACATTGGAGTACAGAGGCACACCCAGGCCGACTGCTATTGGCACGGCGAACAGATTATCCTTGCCCGCATAATCGGCCATGATACCTTCAGGCGCGTACCCGTGGAACAGAGCACCCACTCCTACTCCGATAATGATGTAGGGCCATACTTTCTTCACGATATCCATTGTCTCGCCCCAGGCCCAATCTCGGCGTTCCTGCCAGGCCATGGTCTCAGGGTCCATCCCCTCACCAATGAAGGTCTTGTACACGAAATCCTCCACCAGGTGCTCCAGTTTGAGCTTTCCTATTATGTAACCACCAAAGGTACCGATCAGTATTCCACTAATCACGTAAACAGCAGTTGCGACCCATCCGATCGACCCACCCAGCACGGCAACGGCGGCCTCATTCACCATGGGCGAGGTGATAAGAAAAGAGAAGGTCACGCCAAGAGGCACACCAGCTCCAACAAAGCCGATGAAGATGGGTACCGAGGAACATGAGCAGAAAGGCGTTACAACCCCCACCATGGCGGCCATGAGATTGTACTGGATGCCAGTGCGGTCGCCAAGGAACTTCCTTGCTCTCTCGGGGGTAATGTAAGTGCGAATATAGGAGACCAGGAAGATCATGGCCATCAGAAGAAAGAATATCTTTATGACATCATAAACAAAGAAGTTCAGGGCATCGCCTGCATGGGTGCCAGCTTCATATCCGAACACCGTGTAGATCAGCCAGTCCGCGAAAGCCTTGAATGGGTCCATTCCTATTATCTCCGTTAGTTTTATTAGTTTGAAAGTGATACTTGTTTCAAATAAACTTGAAATAGCTCGACATATATAAAGTTATTTCAAATAAATTTGAAATGGTGATATGTTGGATTCAATAATTCCCGACCCAATAAGAGAGCAGTGCGAGTCCAAGGGTGGCATGAAAGGCATCAAGAAAAAACTGCCCGGAAAAAAGGAATTGGGAGATCAGAGCCAGGTATTCCAGGCCCTCTCAGATCCACTAAGATTGAAAATTTTACTGGCCGTGGTAGAGCAGCCCCTCTGTGTTTGCCTTATCAAGGATATCCTGGGAGGGAAGGTATCTGACTCGAAATTATCATACCATATCAACAAGCTCAAGGATGCGGGATTGATAGTCGGGGAAAGGCAGGCTAGCTGGATAATCTACTCACCCACAAAACTGGGAGAGGAAGCCGTTAAAGTGGCGGGGAAGTTGTAGGTGAAAACATGGAACGTGACTGGCTGAAGACAATGACCGGCATACTCGCCCTTGGCTTCGGGATATATTGCCTCGCCCTCTTTGCCATGCTCCAGATGAGGTTGGAGGACGTATCCGGATTCACCCTCGCTATGTGTCTGATATACGGAACCATATACCTGGTCTATGGAGCCAGCCTATTGTTGAAGAAGGGCGGCTCAAGGTTTCATTACCTGGCCTTCGTGTTCATGTTCTCCTTTGGCTTTGGCGGGATGCCCTGGTACTTCTGGCCTCTCTTCATCATGCCGATAATCATACTGGTGCTTACGATCTGGATGTTCTTGAGGATCTTTGTGGGTAGGAATGTGAAGGTTGAGAAGTGGTGAGTACGGCCAAAGGATGAGGACACCCCCGCCCGTTGGACGAGGTTCGCAGTTTAGCACTCTGTATTGTCACTCGCTAATACA
>JAGLQE010000273.1 GCA_023137005.1 Thermoplasmata archaeon | reverse complement strand
CAGTAGCAGGCTAGATGTAATAAATTTCAATTTCATCACTCATCCTCCTTATTAGCTTCAGAGATATCGCCCCATTATAAAGATTTTATTATATTCATATAGGCAATATAGGTGTCTGATGAATTATCCATATCAAGATATCCCCATCAAGCCCAAGCAGAAGGGACCGATAGAGGAGTTGATAGATACCTTCAAGACCGTGTCCTGGAGTTTTTCATTCCCCCTCTATCTGATCATGCTGGTATTCAGCTGCATCCTGCTTGACATACTGACACCCAGCGTACTTGCCTGGGGCGGGGCTGGTGGCTCTGGATTTGTCTTCGTATCCATAATTCCAGGACCAGTGGGTTTCCCGATATACGGAGCTGTTTTTCAGATGTGGTTCATGTTCGTTGTTGTCTGTATCAATATCTGCGTCATCAAGGCTCTCCTTGACTTCCGCTCCAAGATAGATTGCATAAAACGCTTCACCATGCCAGACAAAGCTCGTGGAGGCATAGAGACCACGGCCAAGCTCTTCTTCGCATCCATCTTCTTCGTCTATGGTTATTTCATAATTCTGGAGCTATTTGGGGTCAGTCCCTCCACACCGGACTTCGATTCCATGCCCATTGAGGAACTTATCTACGGGGTGGTGAATGCCGCTGTGAATGAGGAACTGGTGTCCAGGGTCATGCTTATTGGAATTCCTCTTCTTTTCTTATCGGCTTGGAATATCGGGCCAAGGATGATCCAGTACAGGAAAGGCGGAATGCTAAAAGCAAAGATGAAATTGCTTATCGGAGGGGGATTGCCATTGAACCATGTGACCATCACCCTGATACTTCTGTCAGCACTGGCCTTTGCCGCGGCCCATATCTATTCCTGGGACATGTACAAATTCATACCCACCATGATAAGCGGGACCTTCCTGGGCTACCTGTTCGTGACACGAGGACTGCACACATCCATTATCTTCCACTTCTCGACGAATTTCATCTTCTTTGCTGCACAATTATGGGATGATAATATGACATTGTTGGTCATTATTGGTCTGATCATCATGGCCTGGATGATAACCGGGTCATATCATTTCATAAAATTCTGGCTCGGGGCCTTTAAAAAAGGCAAACGACCTGGATCTAAACGGCAAAAACCGATCAGATCATTTTCTCAAGAAAGGCCTTACCCGTGATCCCATCCTCCAGGGACCTTGTCTCGATTATGTGATTTCCCTGATAGTCAGAAAGGCTGTACATAACTTTTTGAAAGTCGATGGAGCCTTTTCCAAGGGCCATGTGCCTGTCCCTGTCGCCCATATTGTCACTGAGGTGGATATTGGCGAACCTATACTTCATATCGAGCATTTTCGATATCTCATCGGTCGCGCCCATCTGACCAGCAATATGGGCATGGCCGACATCGAAGCACATCTTCATCTCCAGACCCTCTAGCATCTCCACCATCTCTGCCGCGGTGTGGCAGATGGTGTATCTCATCACCGGCATATTCTCGAAGGCCAATTCCACCGAGAATTCCCTGCACCTTTTCTCCAGTAGCTCCAGGCTCTGGCGCGTGTATCGAGGCACTCTATCTTTAGCATAGGACTGGATAGGAGCTATCTTGCCAGGGTGGATGGTCACCATACCAATACCCAGCTCATTGGCTATCCTGACGATGTCCATGATGACGTCAATGGAATATTCA
>JAGLQE010000272.1 GCA_023137005.1 Thermoplasmata archaeon | reverse complement strand
TATGAGTGGTGACCAAGAGATCATGCAGATGATCAAGGACAAATACCCAGACATCGAGGGCCTGGAGATTAAGAGGCCCCGGAGGATATGGTTCAAGGTCAAGCCAGAGCAACTTCTGGAGGTTTCCAAATTTCTCAAGGATGAGCTGGATTACAAGGGAGTGAGTCTGATATCCGGTGTTGACCGAAGAACTGGCTTCGATGTAGTCTATATGTTACTTTCAATAAACCATGACCCTGTGATCGTTTACACGGTCTCATTACCCAAGAAGGACCCCAGCGTCAAGAGCGTTTGCAGTATCTGGAGGGCGGCCAATTGGTACGAGAGGGAGATATACGATATGTTCGGTGTCAACTTCGAAGATCACCCCGACCTCAGAAGGATAATGCTCAGAGAGGATGCCGATTTCTTCCCACTGAGGAAGAATTACAAATTAAATAATAAGCCCGAGGTCTGGGAAAAGGAATTCAGGAGGGATATGTAGTGGCAGAAATGTGGGTACACATGGGTCCACAGCATCCGATGACCCATGGATTATGGACCTTGAAGGTCAAAATAGACGGAGAGACCATAACCGATGCAATACCAGAAGTGGGATACCTTCACCGTGGTATGGAAAAGATCATGGAGAACCGTACATTCCCCCAGAACATACCACTGGCAGACAGGCTGTGCTATGGCTCGGCTCATTCATGGAGCTCACTTTATGTCTTTGCTGTAGAGGACCTGATGGGCGTGGTCGCTCCTGAAAGAGCACAGTACATTCGTGTCATTACTCTTGAAATTCAGAGGATCATCAATCATTTACTTTGGTTGGCCGCATATGCTGCTGACCTGGGTCACCTGACCATGTTCCTGTATCCCATGAGAGAGCGTGAATTATTCATGGACCTTATGCAGATGGTCTCTGGTGGGCGCTTGATGTATGATTATGTCAGGATAGGGGGAGTGAGGAACGATCTCCCGGATAATTTCGATACCGAGTGCCTGAAGCAATTGGTCGTCCTCGAAGCGAAGTTGGAAGAATACGAGGCAATGATGGACGACAATGAAATGATCCTTATGAGGACCATGGGTGTTGGAGTTCTGAAGGCCGATGATGCCATCGACCTTGGAGTCACTGGCCCTATTCTCCGAGCTAGCGGAATTCCCTATGATCTCAGAAGGGCTGAACCCTATCTTGTTTACGACAAAATAGACTTTGCCGTATGTGTTGAGACGGAAGGGGACTGCTATGCCCGTTACCGTGTGAGGATGAACGAGATGAGGGAGAGCGCGGCCATTATCAGGCAGGCCCTCAGAGACATGCCACCAGGAAATATCCTGGCTCAGAAGGTTCCAAAAAGAGCCGAGAAAGGAGCCGAGGCATTCACGAGGACCGAGGACCCCAGAGGAGATTCCTCCATGCACCTTATTGGTGGGGGAAATGACCAACCATACAGGGTGAAGATCAAGAGCCCGGCCTTTATCAATATCTCTGCATCACCCTCCTTACTGATCGGTAATAGGGTAGCAGATGTTCCATCCATCATGGGAAGCATCGATGTTTGCATCGGAGAGACTGATCGATAATATAGCCTAAGATAAATCTAAATATCACTTTACAATTGTTATCCTGATTCAATGGGCAATGAAATCTATGAAAATGTAAAGACATCACTCATATCCAGTGGTGTTCATGAAGATATGACTGGCATGTTCTTGAGAAAGGGACTGAAAGACCTTGGCTTTGATGAGGAAAGCATTGATGAGAAGAGCATGGGCATAATTTTACAAAAACATGTATTGGGCGCAATAGAGATGTTCCTTGGGGAAGAAAAAGCTCAGAAAGCCATCCATAAGGCAACTATGGTCATGTGAACAAATGTTCCTATGAAAATTAACACTGATAACCATTGTTAGAATTCTTTATATAGAATATCATTAATCGGGACTTGAAACCATGATGGACATTGAACTTTATTCATCAGATGAGATGAAGCTCGTCAACGATGTGATCAATGAAAGCATAGACTGCGGTATCAAGATCATCGAGAGGGTTTCCCATCATGTGATCGATTCGGGTGGTAAGAGGATACGCCCGGCTGTAATGCTGGCGGCCTATAAATCCCTGAACGGTAAAGATGTGAAGGAAGCGGTTCCATTGGCAGCCTCCATAGAACTTATCCACACTGGCACGCTCATACACGATGATATCAATGACCGAAGTGCGGTCCGAAGGGGAATGCCCACGGCCCATACGAAATTCGGGACCAGTGCTGCCCTTT
Organism: Thermoplasmata archaeon; assembly: GCA_023137005.1. Classification (GTDB taxonomy): domain Archaea; phylum Thermoplasmatota; class Thermoplasmata; order SG8-5; family JAGLSY01; genus JAGLSY01. The sequence continues at coordinate 1,871 of JAGLQE010000272.1, read as the reverse complement.
TAACAGGGGATTTCCTATTTGTCAAAGCCTTTGAACTTCTGAGCGAGTACGATAAAGAAGTGCGGGATATCATCACCCAGGCATGTCTATCAGTTGCTGTGGGCGAGATCATCCAATCACAGAATATCACCAATATCCATCTGTCCGAAAAAGATTATTTGGAAATAATAGAACAGAAGACTGCCAGTCCCATATCCGCCAGTTCCAGGGCAGGAGGCGTGATGGCCGGTGGCCAGGCCGCTCACCATGACATTCTGGAGAAATATGGTCTGAACCTGGGTATTGGCTTTCAGATAATGGACGATGTCCTGGATGTTGTGGGCGCACATAAAGAAACTGGAAAACCTCTGGGCAATGACCTCAGCGAGGGTAAGATGACGATACTGTCTATCCACGCACTGAACAATACGAATAATTCCAAATACAAATTCTTAAAATCCGTGATACTCAATAATCAGAACCCAATGGAGGATATCCTGGAAGCCATCGATATAATGAAGAATGTGGGCTCCATAGATTATGCAAGAGACCTCTCTGTCAGCTATGGTGAAAAGGCAAGGGCGGCACTGGAGGAACTTCCCAGGTCAGAAATGATAGACAAACTCATGCTCATGGCCAACTTCGCGGTCGACAGGAACCATTGAGAGTGATGAAGAACGAGGATGATCCATAAAATGAATGAATACGATGTCGTGGTCATAGGTGCGGGCCCTGCTGGAAGTTCCACGGCCTATTTTGCAGCCAGGAGTGGATTGAAGGTCTTGATGGTGGATCAGAGGAATGCTATCGGCGAGCCAGTCCAGTGTGGGGAATTCATACCCTCCACCAAGGAGATGGAACGCATCATCCCTCGCGTCAAGAACCAGAAGGAGCTTTTCGATATTGATGATTCTTTGATAAAGATGAGGACCAATAAGATCAAGTTCATATCCCCCAAAGACCGAGAATATGAGATGGATTTTGAGGGCTTCACGGTGGATCGCAGGTATTTCGATAAGTACCTGGCCAAGAAAGCCACGGATGCCGGGGCAGAGTTGATGATCGGAACCAAATACCTATCTTTAAAAGACAATGTGATCAAGCTTGACAAAGGCGAGGTCAAGGCCAAAGTGATCGTGGGAGCCGATGGTTTCAAATCCAATGTTGCCAAGGATGCGGGCATGGAAGTGAACCATGTATTGTGCCCCTGCATGCTGGGCCAGGTGGATGGAGACTTCGAACCCACCGTCGAAATGTTCTTCGGCACTGTCGCACCGGGAGGTTATGCCTGGGTCATACCCAAGGAGGGGGGGGCAAATGTTGGCCTGGGTATTCAGAAGACTGGTAATGTGTCTCTCAGGAATATGCTTAATGATTTTCTCAAGATGCGAAAGCTGGGAAAGATCCACGACCTCAGTGCGGGCTTCGTTCCGATCTCCGGCCCCATACCCCAGACCGTGAAGGGCAATGTCATGATAGTGGGTGATGCGGCGGGCCAGGTCATGGCCACCAATGGAGGCGGGATACCGATATCCATGATATGCGGCAGGATAGCTGGCAATGTTATTTCAGAGTATTTTAAGAATAAGGTTCCATTGACAAAATATGAGGAAGAATGGAGAGCCAATGTTGGTACCGAACTGGAAAATGCCCTTGATACCAAGAGGATGGCTGATAAAGCTTTTAAAAGGAACTTCACATTGGAACTGGCCATGAAGTTAATGGGCTCCAAGAGAATGGAAAGGGCCATCAATTGTAAGCCCATATTCAAGAAGTAGGGTGATGCATTGACCCTGCGGCGGGGGCTGATTTATTAGCGATGGGGGATGGTAAGGGGGAGATAAGGAAGTAAGGCATATGATAGCAGAGCATTAACTCTTTGAACATGCCCC
>JAGLQE010000271.1 GCA_023137005.1 Thermoplasmata archaeon | reverse complement strand
TTAATCTGAGATAGGCCCAATGCCGCGCAGATGGTCGGCATTCTGAAATTATATCCAAGGGATATGTAATCTGGTGGTCCAGAACTGGTGAAGTACTTAGAGCCTCCAGACCTGCCATGTGACTTGATGAGTCTGAGCTTTTCAGCCATCTCTTCATCATTGGTTGCTATAGCTCCCCCCTCTCCAGTGGAAATCACCTTGTTCTGGCAGAAGCTGAACATTGAAGCATCCCCAAATGTTCCAGTCATTTTTCCATTGAATTTAGAGCCCATGGATTCAGCGGCATCTTCCAGAAGCAATAAGCCATGGTCTGATGCAATGTCTTTTAATTCTCCTATCTGGCAAGGGTGGCCTGCATAATGAACCGGTATGATCGCCTTGGTCCGATCTGTTATCCTATTGACCACATCAACCGGGTCAAGGCCATAGGTTACTGGCTCGATATCTGCAAATACGGGAATTGCTCCCGTGAATAGGGGTGCATTTGCCGTGGATATGAATGTGAAAGAGGGCACAATGACCTCATCACCAGGGCCTATCCCGCAGACCAGCATGAGAGCATGAAGGGCGCTTGTCCCGTTGTTGAAGGTAATTGCATGTTTTTGGCCAACATATTCAGCAATGGCCTTTTCGAACATCTCTATCTCCGGGCCATCTGCCCAGTATGTTCCTCTTTCTATAATATCTGCAACTGCTTTTACATCATCTTGGTCAGAATATGTTTTGAAGAGGGGGATATTGGGGGTCATTTTAATCACTTAACTCTTTAATGACCTTTGCAGGTACGCCAACCGCAATTACGCTTTTTGGAATATTCTTTACTAGGACAGCTCCCGCTCCGATAGTGGTCCATGAACCTACTGAAACCTCTTGGACAAAAGTCGAACCAGTTCCAACATATACGCCCTCATTTAGGTGATTGTTTCCATTTATATTTACAGCTGGCATTATGCTACAATAATTTCCGATTATCGTATCATGCCCTACAGTGGAATTTATGTTTATTATCACATGATCCCCTATTAGAATATCAACTGTCAGTATACAGCCTGCACATATTATCACATTCCTGCCCAGCTTTACAAATTCTGACATGACAACAGATGGATGGATCGCATTGACGAAATTCGCATTTCTGTCCTCCATTTCATCTATGACAGCTTTCTTTGTCTTTGGGTCACCTATAGCTACAACACAGCCCACAGCAGGGTTATCTGCAAGCCAATCCAGGCATCCAAGTACTGGATAGCCATTTATCTGTGTACCATGAACCTTATCGTTGCCGTCCAAAAAGCCCAGTATATCCCATTTCGGGCTTATTATATTGTCATCCTTGAATATCTCAAGAACCTCTCTGCCAAATCCTCCTGCACCAACCACAACTACTTTCTGCATTCAAAGACCTCCAAGCTGATATTTCTTACTCATCAATGATTTGTCAATCGTGATATCTGTTAATGCCTTTATTATCCGGGCCGAAGTCATGCCGTCGCCATAGGGGTTAATACAATTGCCTGCCAGTGATCGGAACTCATCTCCTAGAGCCTTAACAATGGCATTAGTGATCTCAGTTCTATCATGCCCTACATCGATGATGTTCTCCGCCCTCTCACGACCGGACTGACGTGAGCCTATATTGACAACTGGTAGGTGGAATGATGGTGCCTCGATTATTCCAGCACTAGAGTTTCCCACCAGAGCACTGGATATATTCATCAGAGCCAAAAAATCAATGTGTGGCACACTCTCGAAAGAGTTTATGAGATCACGATTTTCGAACTCCCTGATAACCTCTATAATTCTTCGCCCCCCTGAATCAGCATTGGGGTAGATGATGAGTGTTTGATAATCTGCTCCAGCAATGGCGTCCAGTGTGATGCGTATCTGCTGCTCTGCATCATCAGATTCTGAAGTCACGGGATGCTGTAGAACGATAATGATCGGCCTGTCCAGGTCTACTCCATACCTGTCAACTAGCTCATCGGGTTCGGGCAGTTCCATATTCAATATTGAATCGAGAGCTAGTGCCCCGACCTTGAGAATTCTGTGTGGTTCCTCACCCATTTGAGATATTCGCCGAGCACTGGACTCGGTTGCTGGAAAATGAATATGTGCAAACTTCGTTATGGCGTGCCTGACAAGATCGTCGATGCTCCCAGAAACATCGCCACCGTGAATGTGAGCCACAGGGATGTTCATATATGCGGCCGTGATAGAAGCAGCCAGCA
>JAGLQE010000270.1 GCA_023137005.1 Thermoplasmata archaeon | reverse complement strand
TCGACTACCCTAAAGTTCTGACACTCTGGGCCGCGGCCAATAGCAATGACGGTACTGATGAGGGAAGGATCAGCGAGGACTCGGCGGCCAAGAATGTCATGTGCATTGGTGCAATATTCCACCAGGATACGGCGGATCTATCAGATGACAGGTATGAGCTTTACTCCAATGGTAATACACCATCCAGAGGGCCATCAGCCGATGGCAGACAGAAGCCGGACATGGCAGGCTGCTTTGACATGATCTACACCGTTGACGAGCGCGGGGGCGACGGCTACACATCCCTTGATTATTATGATGATTTCGGAGGCACGAGTGGAGCCACACCAGAAGTGGCTGGCTGTGCTGTTCTGGCCTATGAGATGTACCAGGAGAATCATTTTGACAATAACCCGACCAATGCAATACCATATGCCTCGACAATAAAGGCCCTGATGATAGCCGATGCTCACCAGTATCCGCTCACAGGAACATACAGCGCGACCAGGACATGCCAGGGTTGGGGAACACCAGACATGGAGAACATGTACGATCTGGGTGCAACATACCACCAGATGGACGAATACCCACAGGCATTGGATTCTGGAGATTCATATAGCCGAAATATCTACTCTGATGGTGCATATCCATTGAAGATCACAATTGCCTGGACAGACCCGGCAGCGCCGGCAACGACCGATGCGGCAAGGGCACTCATCAACAACCTGGACCTCAAGGTCACGTCACCTGGTGGTGTGGAGTACTACGGTAATAATGGACTTTGGGACAATCTATATTCGACCTCCGGAACCGGAGCCAATTGGTGGGGATCAGACCACAGGGACGACCTGAACAATTTGGAGAATGTCTTTGTTGAGAACCCACAGAGCGGCATCTGGACCATAGAGGTTTCCGGACGCGTTGGAGACATTGCCCAGGGACCACAGGACTTCTCACTCGTTGCTGCAGGAGCTCAGATACCCATCACATCACAGGGAATGATCCAGCTGGATTCAGATATGTATGCGGGAGAGGACACGGCAATGATCATGGTCATGGACTCGGACCTCAATACCAATACCAATTCCATTCAGACCGTGACAATTAATGTGGATTCAGATACAGAACCGGCAGGCGAGAACGTTCTGCTCACAGAGACCGGATTCGACACAGCCATCTTCGAGGGAAACCTTCCTCTATCTGCAACAAATGGAGCAGGGGTTCTGCAGGTATCAGATGGGGACACCGTCACAGCAACTTACAATGATGCGGATGATGGGAGTGGATCAGCGACCGTGACCGATACCGCGATCATTGATGCGGGCATTGCATCGACCAGTGGCCTGACAGTTGACTGGTGGGGTGTGACGAATACAGAAGATTATGTATCAGCAATTACTTTTGTTAGAGGCACACAGGTCGGTACTTTCACAAATACTTACGTCCAGGATGATTCATACCATCAGATCGTTGAAGCAATATCCGGTGGTGGCGGCAGGAGGAACATTGATTTCCAATACACCATCAATATCGATCCGACTGGTACGGGCCCTTACACGATCAATATGGACGCATACACAACTGGTGAGACATTCACAGCAACTTACAGCACGAACGGAGGGGCGAGCTGGGGAGCGCTAGGCACCATAACCTCGACCAGTGATACAGATACTTATGATATCTGGGGAATAACTGCCAGTCCTGGAGATTCGGTAATTATTGATATAACCGGAACCAGTATATCCGGGGAAGTGGTCGATACACTTTATGTGGACCATCTTTACATACTCGGTGGAAGCACCAGTGACCCAACAGATCACAATACACTCAACTGGACATTGTCCGGTGATGATGGAGCAGGAGCCGATGATGTTGCACAATACAATATCTACAGGGCCAATAACCCTGGCGGCCCATGGGATGCGGGAGCGTACATAGCGGATGTCCCAGCAGGAACTGACACATACACTGACCTTGACCACGGAATACCTGATGGAATTCAGTGGTGGTACATTGTGAGAGCGGAGGATATCCTTGGAAATCTGGACACCAATACCAATGCAGTGCCAGAACCTGGATCCATACCAGATAGCGCGCCGATCTCATCAGCATCATATGCTGGAGCAACACCAACACCGAACAATCCAGTCACGATAGACTGGGACGCGACCGACGACATCGACCTCACACAGATCGAATTGTTCTACCAGTTCGATGGAGGCGGCTATGCCTCATGGGCTGATGGAAGCAATCCGACCGGAGCGACAGGAACAGCAGACAGCGGTTCATGGAGCTTTGACTTCCCGGATGGAGCCGGAACATACGATTTCTACACCAGAGCGACGGATGACATGCCACAGACAGAGACCGCACCCGGAACACCGGATGTCACCATCGAGTACATACCGGTCCAGACATATGATATCGATATAGGCGGAGCAGGAGTTGGAGATTGGGTATTCGTATCCTTCCCGATAGCCGCGACAGGCGATGTCGAGTCCATCTTCAATGATGCCAACTGGGGCAATGGTGACTGCGACTGGGATGTCATACTATGGTATGACCCAGCAGACCTGACGAACCACTGGAAATCCTTCAATAAGGACTATGGAGGAACGCAGACAATTCCGGTTTCCATCAATAATCAGATGGGATTCTGGGTCAGGATATCCAATACTGGAACACTCATGACCGTTGGAGATGGTTTGGATCCGGTCGGAACAACCGTATCATTGGTAGCTGGCTGGAACATGGTGGGGTATCCATCACAGACCGAGACCTTCACAGCCGGAGAGCTGACTGCCAATGCCGAAGTGGACATGGTCGAGCACTACGACAATGGAGCTGCCTACGATATCGCGACGATGCCGGCTGGGGATGCATTCCAGATAGGACAGGCATACTGGATATATTGCAATGTGGACTTCAACTGGGTAATACCATAAGCCTGAACAAAGAAATGAATGAGAGGGCGATTCAGCTCTCTCCCTTTTTCAATTTCGTTCTTGCAATTGATCAATTGGAATTAGGGCCATTCTATCAATTCAAGCATATCCAAAAAACAAATTGAAACTTAACAGTATTAACTATACATATGTACTTACCACAAACTATAATTAACAAAAATGTAATGCGGATTTACGAGTTTGAGACTGTTTGATATATTTAGCGAGTTGATGTTTTGTGGGCGTCATTCGTATTCATTGGAGAGGTAAATATGCAAAAAATGGGCAAAGAAAATGTGGGCAAGTTATTATGTATCAGCATCATGGCAATCATGATATTACCAGCAGGGGCCGCGACACTCATGGTCGATACAGATACATTCGCTGGAGATAGGCATTTCATAATCAATATGGAAGAACCGATCCTCACAGAATGGCAAGATGCACTGGATCAGACAGGAATAGATATCATAACATATCTGCCGGGCGAGGGATACGAGGCCAGGATGACCTATGAGGAAATGCTGGTGGTCGATGAACTGAGCTTCGTCAGATGTGTGAATGAATATCCACTGGAACTTAAAATATCACCAGATATCGACGGAGATGAGGTGTTCATATCTCTCATTAACTCCGACACCATGGACCAGACCCTGGCATCATTGTCCGGGATAGTTCAGTTCATGGATGGCGATTATACCTCGGTCGGCTATCTTTTAAAGGCCAGATTGAGTGATATGGGCGATGTGTTCACTGTGGCAGAGTTCGCAGATGTTCACTATATCGAACCATACAGGCCTGAGAAACTCCATGGCGAAATGGGAATGCAAATTATCGGAGGGGGCGCATGGATCATGGATGACGATGCAAACCCCTCAACACCTTACAGGGCGACAGGAGATTTCGGTGCTTATGTGAACCATCTAGGATGGACTGGCAATGGCGTCGGTATTGCGATCGCAGATACTGGCCTCGGTGATGGCACTGCACCAACAGGCGGACATAATGATTATACTGGCAGAGTGTTGGGAGGCTACGATTTTGGAACAGGTGGCTGGGAAGATCAGCATGGCCATGGAACGCATTGCGCTGGCTTGATAGTGGCTGATGGGTACAATGGTAATGGTGTAACATATGATGGACATGGCCCCTATTATGTGGGCATGGGTCTGGCCTATGAGGCCAGCATATACGCGGAACAGATATTCGAAGGGAGCTCAGGAAGCTGGGTTGGACCTGCGGATTACAGAGATATCGTCACCCAGGGATATGCTGGAGGAACACAGATCCATTCTGATTCTTGGGGATCATCCACAGGTGGAGCATACTCCGCACATGATGAGGCCTACGACCAGACCATCAGAGATGCAGACCCGGGAACACCGGGTAACCAGCAATACATCGTAGTTACATCCGCATCCAATGATGGGCCAAACACCAATTCGATCGGAAGCCCTGGAAATGCCAAGAACATCATCACTGTCGGCTCATACGAGAACTATATGCCAGATCAGAATTTATTCGGCTCGGCCGAATCCGGAACCTCTTCAGACGATCCAGATACCGTCAGTTCCTTCAGCTCGAGAGGATGGACCGATGATGGAAGGATCAAGCCAGACCTGGTAGCAGAGGGTCAAGGAACTATCTCACTGAGCAGCCCACTTGTATCGGATGGGCTATATCGAGATTATGATCCAGATACCAGATACACATGGTGCAGTGGTACATCACAGTCATGTCCTTCACTTGCAGGCGGTATAGCACTTATCTACGAATGGTATGACACAACCTATGGAGTTCCGCCAACCCCAGCTACCGCCAAGGCATGCGCCATCAACAGCGCCCAAGACATTGGCACGGCTGACATTCCAAATCAGAACGAGGGATGGGGCAGGATGTTCCTTCCAGATCTAATGGATGCGCCAGCTCCCCACATGATCTTCCAGGACCCGACCTTATTGACGACCGGTGTCACTGACGAATACACATTCAGCTATGTCAATGCTGCAGAGCCTGTCAAGATCACACTGGCCTACACCGACACATTCGCACTCTCGGGAGCCAACCCATCCTTGAAGAACCAGGTGAACCTGGAGGTCGTATCACCATTGGGAACAATATACCATGGAAACGCCTTCAGCAATGGATTTGCAACCACTGGCAACCCCATCGTCACATTCGACACCGACCAGGATGGTTACGATGACAGGAACAATGTGGAATGTGTTTACTTCTCACCAGGTCAATTAGAAATTGGCCAGTACACTGTCAGGATCATCGGGACCAATGTCCCAACAGACTGTAACAATGACGGCAGCAATAACCAGGATTACTCACTGGTAATGTACAACTGCGAGGATGTTTCCGAGAAGGGGACCATCGACCTGGACGAGAATGTGTATGCTGGAGAGGACATGGCAACCATAACCGTGGGTGACACCGACCTGAACACGAACACCAATGTCCAGACCACGACCATAACAGTTACATCAACATCCGAGCCAGGAGGAGAGAGCGTGACACTTACCGAGACCGGAGGGGACACCAGTGTCTTCGTCGGGACCATTACTCTTTCTATGACAGATGGTGGCGGGATACTTCAGGTAGCTCACGATGACATAGTAACTGCGACCTACAATGATGCATTTGATGGAAGTGGACCGGCAACCGTGACCGACACGGCCATTGTGGACGCGGGCGTTGCATCGACCAGTGGTTTGACAGTCGATTGGTGGGCACCTGGGAACGCTGAGATAGAGACTAGGTTCATGAGATCCGAGTCATCTAGCGTGAACGGACTGACTGCGGATAACCTGGCCATAACCCAGGGCACAACATCACAATTATACACTACTGCAAATACTCCAACAATGTATGCTGGTATCAGGGTCTGGACCCGAACCAGTGGAGGCACGGAGACCGAGGTCACAGGTGGCACACCCGTAGGCATAGCCAGCACCAGTACATCGGCAACCGTGAGTGGAACATGGGATTGTCCAGAGACCACTATGGCCAATACGGATTCCATTGTTGTAAGGATGTACTGTGACGGCGCGAACCCACCGGGAACTCTGGTAGAGTCCTTCACGACCGAAGTACTGGGAGCGACCCAACTGGATGCCAGCACCTGGACCACTTCTTATTACATGTCTGAAAGGAACAATGCAGACAGGATATATTGGGGCTCAAGTACCTACAATACCAGGATAGATAATTTCGCCTGGTCAGCGATGACAACACCAACAGACCATAATACACTGAACTGGACACTGTCCGGGGATGATGGTGCAGGGGCCGATGATGTGGCCCAGTACAATATCTACAGGTCCATAAATTCAGGCGGCCCATGGGATGCGGGAGCGTACATAGACAATGTGGCTACTGGAATAGGCACATACACAGACCTTGACCGCGGAATTCCTGATGGTATTCAGTGGTGGTACGTCGTGAAAGCGGAGGACGGTGCAGGTAATCTGGACACCAATACCAATGCAGTGCCAGAGCCTGGATCTATTCCAGATAGCGCGCCTATCTCTTCAGCATCTTATGCGGGCGCATCACCCACACCCAATAATCCGGTCACAATAGACTGGACAGCAACAGATGATATCGATCTCACACAGATCGAGTTATTCTACC
>JAGLQE010000027.1 GCA_023137005.1 Thermoplasmata archaeon | reverse complement strand
GGATACAGGGTATTTAATCTTCTGGTCCTCCTCTCTGAAATGGTCTTCATGTGCTTTATACATTACATGTAGAGAATCCTTTTCTGGAGCTTCATCATCCATCTATTCCACTCACCCTTCAACTACTTTATCATCTTAAAGACCTTTGGCAAAAAAAGAAAACTCGGATTAGCCTGCTCGAAATCAAAAGTCCAATACTCACTGGTGAATTAAGGATTCAACTCCATCCACGTCTCCGCGAACCTATCGACCACGCTATCCAGGAAGCTGGCTTTGTAGGTGAGAATGACCCGGGCAATGCCATCCGGGTCTCTCACGATATAGGAGGTTTCCCTGCCCTCTTTTGTCGCTGTCACTATTTCAGCGTCCACAAGTTTCTTCATGTGGAAGGACAGGGTGGATTTCGAGACTTCGAACTCTTCCAGCACATCTTTGAACTTGATACCGGGATTAAGCATCAGGTTCACGACAATGCGCCGGGGGACCTTTTGTCTAAGAAGGCCTATGGTGGCTTTATCTCCATAGGACACATCATCTCTGATGAAATAACGTATCTTATTGCCTTCTTCCTCGATGGACAATATCTCGCTCTTGACCATGTAACTTAGATGGTACTCAAGAACTCCGACAGCCAGACCTAGTACCTTCTCCATCTCCCGCATGTACATGCCGGGAAACTTCGATATGATCTGGTAGATCTTTCGTCTATTGTCCAATTCGAGGATGTCCTCTTTCATTCAAAGCCTCAAAATTATTTCTTAGCTATTCCAAGGTATAGCAATATCAAGATGGCAAAATCCAGCATTATTGCTTCAGTGGACATCTCAAATCCAACATTCTCGTAGAATATACCTACGGTCAATATCAGGCCCTTTATGAAGAAAAGACAGAAGGCCAGTGTCACAAATAGCAACCTCTGGCTCCTGATCCTCTTCCACGATATCGCGGATATTACGAATAATATCAGCGAAAAGCCCATCAAGCCTACCTTAAAGAATATTTCAGCATTGCTCAAGCTAATCCCTCCTTGCCGACCGTGTTAACCCAGCCAGCTGTGTATTTGTTCAAAATCCTCGCGAGTTGATTTAGATCAAATACAATCCCTTTGAATGCAAAAGCGGATAATATAATTTGGGTAACCTGCTCTTGACACAATCGCAAATTACTTTAGCCAGAGTAATAATCTGGGCACATGCTCCTTCAATTCAGGGAAATTACAGAGGAAAATTATCAGGAATTCATTGAACTGGAGGTGAAGCCAGATCAAAAAGATTGCTTTTTTTTCAAATCCACCAAGCCAAATATGATGACCCTCGCTCAGGCGTATGTGTTCAAAGGAACGGAGGTACTGGCAATATATGATGGGGAAAGTATGATCGGAGGAGTCTATTTTGATACCAATTGTGGCATTGAGGATGAAAGGACAATAGCCTGGCTCACTCGTCTCATGATCGATCAGAAATATCAGGGGAATGGATATGGAAGAAGGGCCATGGAAATGCTGATCAATAGGATAAAGATGGCGAACCAGGGGAAAAGCATCCGTCTGGGTTTGTCCTATGAACCGGAGAACGAGCTAGCCAAGAATCTCTACACCAGTATGGGATTCAAGTCATCCGATGAGATGGTCGATGACCAGGTGGTTGTCTGGCTTGATATAGATCCTTGATTCAGGCAGTGGCCGAGATCATCAATGCCCTGGCCAGTGGTGAATTTTGATTTGCCAATGCTGGCAATCTGGTCTTCTTATAATTCGCATAGGACATCTTCTTCACGATCTTACCACTTTTCTTCTTCACGATGACCCAGGATTCTTCTTTCCGCTCTCCGTCCTTGGCTTTCAGCTTCCTCATGAACAGTTCTACCACGTACATGTGTAAAACTATGGTTCGGGGTGTATAAGCCCTTTCTGACCCCCCTATCGATCCAAATAATCATTCTCGATAATTGAACCTGATAGTATAAAAGGAAAGATATCGTTCTTATTCTCAGAAGGCGGGGAATCTGGTTTGCCAAAGATTTGTTTTGGTAATTGCCATTGAATGCTTCTCTCCCATTCACGCATAGACCCCTAATCTATCCCACCCCGCCATCTCACCCTTTTGCAAGCTCTTAATCAAGAGTGTCATGATGGTATTGGTCCATGTTCATTGATCGTCTATCTATATCTTGATAGTTCTCTTCATCTGTTCCAGTAGATGTTTCAGATTTGGGCTGGCCTGAAGAGGGGGAAGTTTTCTGCTAGCTTCTTTATATTGCTTGTAGCTCATCCTCTTGATGATCTTTCCATCGGCGGTCTTCAGTATCACCATCGGAACATCGGCGGTGCATCCATCTGCCATCTTCAGCTTGAGTATGTGGAATTCCAGATAATTCATAATATCAAGTGAATGATCGCCACAAATAGGTATAAGGCCTAGCCTGCTGGTATCGTTTCTGAGAATATATGGGGAAAGGAGAGAGAGGAGGGTCAGAACGTATCTGGCCTAAGCAACGTCCATTACCACGACGTCCCTGACTGCCCTCATCTCACTGAATGGCAGGATAAGGCGGCCCTGGGCGTCGGTTCGGAATAAACGAACCTCTATTTCCTCTGCTGGGATGACGAGCACGTGCTGTAGCTCTCCAGTTATGGTATCGGCCACGAAGTTCTCTATCATGCCAAGTATCTGGCCGTCATTGGTCATTACTGTTTTTCCGCGGAGTTCGCTCACGAATTTTTTCATCATCTCACCTATTGAATTGAGTTGCGGAGATCCATGGACCATTATGGTTCATGCGTAGTAGATGGGTTCCTTTTCCTTCCTATCCACGCCGGTCTCCAAGTCTTCCCTAATGCCCTCGTAATATTTGATAGTTTCTTTG
>JAGLQE010000269.1 GCA_023137005.1 Thermoplasmata archaeon | reverse complement strand
CCAGGTCTTTCGATCTTGATCTGGGTCCCGACAGCCGCTGTCTCTTCCAGAATGTACATCGTGGCAGGGTGTATGCTGATGGATGCTAAACCCGCGGTCCGAGACCGCCCGTACCTGAAACGGAAAGAGCCTTTGGCCATTGGGTGCCCGTACACGGGCCTGCCGCCCACAACGTCCTTTATGAACTTGTAGCTGGGTTCGATGGCATTGCTGGCTCCCTTTTTTTTTTTTTTCACAATGCTGTCCATGAATTCCCAGCCAGTGATCTTCAGTTTTCTAACATGCTTCTGGATCTTCGCCCCCTTCTGACAAAGCCCCTCGGCAATGACGAGGCAAGGTCCACCACGAACTCTATTGGTCTCCACCCTTGGCAGGTCTCGATAACCAGATATCTCCACCTTCTCGGTCCCATCACCATCAATGCATATGGGGCAGTTGTTCAGGATTATCTCGATCTCCTGCTCGGTGGGCGTGTACTGGAGATGCTGCTTCTGCCGGTAAAGGGGAATTTCCTCCTTCCACCTCTCTACCTCTTCCTTGGTGGCCTTGTACGCGCCTATGCCCAGCTCTCTCCTGACCACATCCGCGATAAGAATGCTCATGGCCTGCCCGGTACCCCCGGCCGAACGTATGGGGCCAGCATAGTAGATGGACACGTGATCGCCTGAATTTCCTTTGACTATCTTCACATCGGAAATACCATCCAGTGGGGCGACCAATATTCCCTCAGTAAGAACTGCCAGTCCAGTTCTTACTGCGGTATCAAGTGCATCGTCCCTGGAACCCGTGAACTCCTTCGCCACCTTCTTGGCGACCAGAAGAGAGGTTTCCTCTCTTCCGTGGTCCTCGGCTATCTCCCTGATTATCTGTGCAACATTCTGGAGAGGCAATTCCTTCAATTGCTTCTCGACACGGGATGCAAGATCATCGGCCTGCGGTATCTCGATCTCGAGGGAAGGATCAAAGCCCTTGGCCCTAGCCACTTCTGCCACGGCATAGCATTTATCAGCCCCTGCCATGAGGGTATCAAAATATCTCAACATCTCCTTGCTGGCTACTATCTCCATACTGTCCCATCCCCACCTGAAAAATCAACTCTTTCTGTGAGGCAAAGGGCATTGTCATGAGGGTTATTAAGGCTTGCGATTGAGCAATTTTTCTTATGGTATTCGCCCTATTTCCCCCCTCTCTGGGCTTGGTATATTCTTGATATATTCCACTCAAAAGCTTTAAATCCTTGGCCACTTAACCCCGAATGATACCATGAACATCTGCATCATAGGCTTTGGCTCCATAGGCAGAACCCTTGCAAGGGCATTGGATGAAGTTGATGAAGTGCACACTATCTTCATTATAGAGAAAAAACCCGCAAAGGTCAAAAAACTGGAAGAGGAATTGACCAAGATAAGGTATTCCGAGAACTATGACGATGTGCTGGAGGATTGCCGCCTGGTCGTGGAGACCGCGGCCCAGGGTGCTGTGAAGGAATATATCCCACAGGCTCTGGAAAGGGGTGTTAGTGCTTTGGTCATGAGCGTGGGAGCCTTTGTGGATGATAATCTATGGGACAAGACCAAGATTCTGGCCAAGCAAAATGGTTGCAAGATCTACATCCCCAGCGGCGCGGTCTGTGGAATAGATGGCTTGGGAGCTCTGGGTGGGATCGCGGTTGACGAGATAGAGGAAGTGATCCTCATGTCCTACAAATCGCCCAAGGCCCTGAAGGGTCAGAAATACTTCATCAAGAACAATATCGACATATCTGGTCTTACAAGGCCCAAGGTAGTCTATGATGGATGGGCCAGGGACGCGGTCCAGCATTTTCCAAAGAATGTGAATGTGGCAGCCACGGTGAGCCTGGCGGGTCTGGGATTCGACCGCACCAGAGTGAAGATAATCGTGGACCCCAAGGCACAGAGGAACACTCACAGGCTGATAGTCAAGGCCAGATCCGGAGAGATCGAGTGTTGGACCAGAAATGTTCCATTCCCCGAGAACCCGAAAACCAGCTATCTGGCAGCTCTCTCATTGATATCTTCTGTTAAGAGAATAATCGGAAGCTCGTGGGTTGGAATTTGATGGATTTATCAAATCATCCCAATCTCTAATAAAACTCACCTGGCTCTTTCATCTCCCCAGATGAGCTTGTGCAATTGTGGTAGAACCCTTACATCCAGCTTATCCTTCAGCACCCATTCCGCCAGGCTACCCAGGCACGATCCTCCGACAGGTGTCATGATGATATTGCAACTCGGCTCGAACTCTTTCATGATGGATACCGCATGATGGTAGTCTCGTTTATCCGCGATTATGAACTTAAGCTGGTCAGTTGGTCCCAGGAGCTCGATATTGGATGTTAACATCTTCTCCGTCATGCTGGAAGAAGGGCATTTCATGTCCATGCTGATCATGAAATTATCCGAGCACGGCAATTTCTCCAGGTCCTGGGAGCCATTGGTCTCCAACACGACGAGATACTGGAGGTCGATGAGCTTGTCTATCAGGTCGATGGTCTGCTTTTGTCTTAGGGGCTCGCCCCCGGTCACGCACACCTGCTTGGTCCCCATCTCCTCGATGGCATCGATCACTTCCTCAATGCTCATCTCCTCACCCTCATCATAGGCGAACAGGGTGTCGCACCAATCGCATCTCAGATTACAGCCAGTCAATCGTACAAAGGCCGTTGGTATGCCCATGGTCACTCCCTCGCCCTGCAGGCTGTAGAATATCTCATTGATCTTCATGATTCATCCTCCTTATTCATTGGTTCATCATCTTTTATTTGCCCATGATCCTCTTCATCCTCACCCCATATTGTGAAATTTATCATCAGCCTGGCTGGAATGTATTCGAATCCCACTTTCTTCCAGAATACAGTGCTATCCTCTTCATCGGTTCGGGTGCCATCGGCCGCGCTCACGCCCACTGTCGGCGCACCTTTCTTCTTGAATTCTTCAATTCCAGCCGCTACCAGCTTTCTGCCAGTTCCCTTGTGCTGTATTGCCGGACTCACCGAGAGCTTGTGTATGAAGGCTCTAGCCCCATCCCAGGTCCCGATCAGGAAGCCAGTGATATTCCCCTCATCCACACTGACCAGGATGATATTGTCTTCCCTAGCTATTATACGGGCCAGTGCCTCTGCTCCATCCACCTGGGAGGACCAGAAATGCTCATTATCCTTGGTAATCTGGACAATTGCATCGATGTCCTCTGTCCTAGCTCTTCTAATCATGATACTGGATTGGGTCATCCACGCCCGCCTCCAGTACTGGCCAGCCCCTCATATTCAACAGGGTCATTGAAGCCAGCCTCCTTGAATCCTTTTATTCTCAATGAACATGAATCGCATTTCCCGCATGCCCTCTCTCCACCAGCATAACAGCTCCACGTCAGTTCATAGGGAAAATCCAATTCCATCCCGGCCTTGATGATCTCGGCCTTGGTCATATCAATGAGCGGGGCCAGTATCTTGATGGGATTGCCCTCGACCCCTCGCTTCGTTCCAAGCCTGCCCGCCTCCTCAAAGGCCTTGATGAACTCGGGCCGACAATCCGGATATCCTGAGTAATCCACGGCATTGGCCCCGATATATATGATGTCCGCTCCCTTCGCCTCGGCCAGTGCCAGTGCGATGGATAAGAAGACCGTATTCCTCGCCGGAACATAGGTATTGGGGATATCCTCCCCATCTCCAAGTTCCATGCTCTCATCAATAAGTGAAGATCCTCCGAACCCGCCCAGTGCCAGAGGCATGATGATATGCTCCGTGATACCCAGGTGCTCGGCGATGTTTTTGGCATGCTCTATCTCTTTAGAATGCCTACTTCCGTAATCAAAGGTCAGAGCCAGTATATCATGGTCCTGAGCTTTCGCCATGGCCGCGCAGGTGCCGGAATCCAATCCACCAGAGAGTAGGACTACAGCTTTTCCCATATCCACGCACCCTGGCCTTTGCCCTCATCCACTCCAATTCCGATCGCATGGACATTCTCGGGCAGGTCGAGTTTCTCGATGAGCCTCTTCAAAATAAAGTATGCCAGCATTTCCGCAGAGATCGCATCCAGGTCCAGAAT
The DNA here is from genome assembly GCA_023137005.1 of Thermoplasmata archaeon. GTDB lineage: Archaea > Thermoplasmatota > Thermoplasmata > SG8-5 > JAGLSY01 > JAGLSY01. The sequence continues at coordinate 706 of JAGLQE010000269.1, read as the reverse complement.
GACCACATCCTCAACAGGAAATGAATAATGCTTCGACCCGCTGTCAGCGATGACCTGATCACCCTCAACGACCACTTTCGTGACCTTGGAATTACCCGGAAGCAACACCCTGTGATCCAGATCGTCTATGACCGCGTTCAACGCTCTCTTGAGAACAACAAAGTCCATGACCAGACCGTTCTCCGCCACATCGCCTTCCAGGGTGAGATGGACCCCGTAATTATGGCCGTGCAATCGGGAACATTTATCATGCTCTGCGAGGAAATGGCAGGATGAGAACACCATGTTCAGGTCCCAGCCATTGAGTTTGAGCTTCATGTTGATAGGATAAGCCCAGGCCTAATTAAATTTATGGCTCTTTTTTTCTATAGAATATATTGAAGACTGGCTATTGGAATAGGGCATTGGCCAGCTCCCCCGCCAGCTTCCCCTTCTCGGAATTCGCCCTCAAACTCTTAACCAGATTGGGCGAATTCTTCATCGCCCTCCTGTAAGCTTCCACTGCCTCATCCACCATGCCCAGTTCATAATACCGGTCTCCCAGCCCCGTCCACAGGTCGCAGTATCTGCAATTATCATCAACTTCCTTCTCCAAGAAAAAGTTCACTTTTTCCAAGATGGCCAGCTTCTCTTCCTTGGAAGCAATTGATATACCCTCATAGTTGCCATGGGCTGACACGAGCAGAGATCGTGCTTCCAGCATCCG
>JAGLQE010000268.1 GCA_023137005.1 Thermoplasmata archaeon | reverse complement strand
ATGACAGACTTGGACTGGATCCGCTTGGAAATATAGGGATCAAGACCGGAGGAGCAACAGGTGGCTCAACTCTATGGGAAGCCTACAAGACCATTGCATCCGGTTACTCGGACTGTGTTCTGGCCATGGGCTGGGAAAGAATGGACGAGGTTCCCACGGATGAGGGGAATAGCCTCATATCATGTGCAGCGGACAAGGACTGGGAAACACCCATGGGACATATCTACACAGGTTACTACGCAGTGATGGCTCAGAAATACTGGCAGGTCTTTGGAAAGGAAGAGGATTCTTTCAGAAGGACCATGGCCGAGATAGCTGTGAAGAACCGTGGCTATGCAAGAATGAACCCACATGCACAGGGACCGAAGAAGATCACCGTTGAAGATGTTCTAGCCTCTCCGGTCGTGGCATACCCACTTCTGGCATTGGACTGTTGCTTGATGAGTGTCGGAGCCGCTTGCGGTATCCTGGCTGATGAGAAAACAGCATTCGAGATGAGCGATAATCCACTGAGGATAGATGTGACTGCAGGCAGCCATACCTTAAGGGTGGCTGACAGAAGGAGCATGGAGATACCACTCCTGCCCAATGAGACAAAGGATCAATACGCGGACCTTGCACAGAGGTTCCCAGGAAGCGACAGGTACCCGGGATTCACGGGATTCCTGGCTGCCCGTATGGCAGCCTACTATGCCTACAATATGACAGGCATCAAGGACCCCACCGAAGATCTGGACCTGGTCGAGCTTCATGATGCTTTCACCATCAGTGATATCCAGACCTATGAGGATATCGGTATCAGGCCATACGGCGAGGGAAGGACATATGTGGAGAGCGGAGATTGCTACCACACCAACCCGAACACTGGCGAGCCAGGCAAACTGCCGGCAAACCTTTCAGGTGGCTTGATCGGTAACATGCACGCTGTCGGAGCAACCGGCATCATGCAGGTCTTAGAGGTCGGGCATCACATATGGGATCGCTGGGCCGAGATGCACAGTGATGAGAAGAAATGGAAGGACTTCGGCAGGCAGAAACCGGCTGACTGGACAGATCTTCAGGTCAAGGGCGCGAAGAGAGGATTGGCAATAAGCCATGCTGGTGTGGGATCCCACGTGACAGCAACCATCCTGCAACATCCAGACCATTTACTGGACAGGGGTGACTAATATGAGTGACAATGTACCAGCAAAAGTAACCGTCGTGAATGGAAGATACAAATTCGAGAACAAGTTCCACCACCCGGAGAAGAACCAGCCCATCTGGGATGATAAAGGCGTACTGAAGGGAATTACCAATCCCCGGAACATGACCTATGTACATGCCTACGGTGGAGAGGCCATCTTCTTCGAGAGCATGAGCAAAGGAAAGTTGATCGCGACCAGATGCGACAATCCAGATTGTGTCACGAAAGGCTCCATCTACATGCCCTTCAGGATACACTGCCCAGATTGTCTAGCAAGGACCAGCACCGTGGATATAACCGACAGGGCGAAGGCCAATGCGATCGTGCACTCTTTCATGATAACCGAGAGGACGGGCGCTTTCAACACCCTGCCAACACCCATCAAGTTCGTGAACATTGAATTTGACGGCGTATGCACCATCCTAATGGGAGCACTTGTCAGGGGCGAGCCAAGTATAGGCATGAAGGTAGTTCCGATATTCAAGACCCAGGATCCGGAATATATCATCACCGACATGCTGTGGGTGGCTGAAGGCACTTCAGCCAACGATCTTCCGGAAGGTTATACCTTCTAGA
>JAGLQE010000267.1 GCA_023137005.1 Thermoplasmata archaeon | reverse complement strand
TGTTTATTTCACGGGCGTGACATGGAACAATGTCTACATCATTGCCGCCAATTACCTGGCCATGGGCATCGTCTATGGACTCGTACTGCACAGGGAGACCATCAAACAGAGGATGGGAGAAGAATGGAAGCCAGACTGGATAGATAGGTTAAATGGTCTGGGCGCTCGCCTATACGCAGGGCTAATAAGGGGGAAGCGTATTCCAGTATTCGATGGAGCGAGACATCATACCCGAAGAGCACATAGCGAGGTATCTATCGAAAACAAGGAAGGCCTTGGAGCAGTTGAAGATAATATCTCCTGAGAGATCCTTCATGAGGACCGCGGCCGATGATTTTCTTTCCATGGCCACAGCCTATTTTGAAGATGCCGAGCACTTTTACGAGACTGGGGATCTCATTAATGCATTCGCGTGCGTGAACTATTCCCATGGCTGGCTGGATGCGGGGGCGAGATTGGGGCTGTTCGATGTAGATGAAGACGACCAGTTGTTCACATTGTATGAATGAGCATTGCCCGATATTAAGTAATATTCTGGCAATTCATTATTTCAAAAGGATATCGTTAAATACGTATTTTCCATGCCTCTCCACAACCCTGGGGTGAATTGAAATTCCAGAATGATGATGGAGATGATTCGTAATGAATGTTGATGTTTCCGTAAACAAATACAGGTTCCTGAGACACAGGTTCTATGAATGGCAGAATGAACTGGACTTTGCACGCAAGGTCATGCTCGCACTGGGCTTCGCATGTTTGACAGGCTTACTGGCACAGATGAAACTATTCATACCGGGCAATCCAATTCCTCTGACCGGCCAGGTCTTCGCTGTGCTATTGGCCGGAGTGGTTCTCGGTAGCAGGTTCGGAGCATTGAGTCAAGGCCTGTATGTTGGTCTTGGCCTGGCTGGAGTGCCGTGGCTGGCCGGGGTAAGCGGTATGTTCACACTTGGATACTTGGTAGGCTTTGTTATTGCTGCGGCAATAATAGGCTGGGCTGTTGAGAAATATACCGAAACAAGGAATTTCCGCAACTTACTGGCCCTCATGATGGTCGGTGTCGGTATCATCTACGTCCTCGGCGCACTGTGGTTCGGTTATATGACCGGATACGGCCTCGGAACCGTGCTGGCAATGGCAGTCATTCCCTTCGTGATAGGGGATGTGGTCAAGGCAATAGCAGCCGCCTCCGTGAGCAGGATGATAACCACCAGGCAGGTTGTTTAAGATTCCTGGACAAATAAAAATACAATATAATGATGGCATGACGGTTTTGGCCGCCATGCCATTACTCTTTCCGACTTCTTTTCATTGATCTTTTATCGATCAATTCCTTTCGATCATACGTGGAACTTGGGTAGTTATCCTGGTCCTTATCACTTTACCATGATCCGACAGGTGTCTTTCAATGCCTGATGAGGCTCCCCCTATCATGAAGATATTATTGCCCAGCATGACCATGCTTCCCTGCGAGGCCTCTGGAAGTCCTTCCAGTATATTTTCCATCTCCTCGGTCATCAGACCAGTATCCCTGGCGAATCTATTGGACAGGGTGAGGAAATTATCAAAATCTGGCTTCTTCTCCCACTCGGCCAGGTATCGTACGCCCTCCTGGAGAATTACCTTTTTTTTCTCGGGATGTTGAATAATGCTCTTGGTGCTCAGCTCACCACCCAGTATGCAGAATATCACTTCTGTATCTGGAGTGATCAGGCCTCTGGCATTGCTCATACTGGAAGCACCCGGGACCATGCGGTGAACGAAGCCTCCTATTGATTGGGCTATCGCATCACCCAAACCCGCACCGAGTTCGACCTCGGCAATATGGGTGGCCCGTAAAGCCAGAATGAATGGGTTGAAGAGATTGAGATGTGTGGCTGCGGCCAGACAGGTGGCGAAGGTGCCCGCGGCACTCATACCAAAACCTTGGCCCATGGGAGCTTGGAGTTGGATATCTATCTCCATGTCCAGGCTAAGTTTTGGAAGCATGTGTTCCAGGGCCATTCGAGTGACCGGAGCATCACTGGCCTCGCCATTTATGCTTATGCCTAGTATCCCGGTTCCAGCCCTGAATGATATTTCAGATGTGGCTCCCAACTCAGTGCAGAATCCCAGGCCTCTGGAACCTTTTTTTATTGGATCTGGGTCAGTATCCTCTACTGTGAAAATTCCAGTTATATGGCCCGGGCAGTAGGCTTTTATGATATTGGCCGAGGTCTGCGAGGCCAATCACTCACCCTTGATTATGTCAAAAACAATGGTGGCCAGCTCAGATTTCTTCAGATTGAATATATCTTTCTTGCCATCCTTTCGGAGTATCATGGCCTTCGTATCATAGGAGCCGACATCCTCCATCAGATTGGCTATTATCATGCCCAGACCGTGCTCCTTCATTCTCCTTATGGCCCGGGTCTCCAATTCATCAAGACCTATGCCAGTCTCTGCCTTGAAGCCCACTATGAGTGCTTTGGTGTTCTTTCTCAGAAGACCGAGTATCTTGGGAGCCTGTGTTAATTCAATGGTGGCGGATTTGGAAGAACTTACCTTACCCTGATGTTTTTCAACAAGGAAGTCCGATATGGCCGCGGGCACGAGGATCACGTCGGCCTTTGCATCATTAGCCAGTTTCTCCAGGTCGCCAACAGTTTCAAATCTCTTTACATTCAGCATATCCGGAACATCCATCCCCCTGCTTGCCCAGACCTCGACATCCGCCCCCCGATAATATGCTTCAAGGGCCAACTGCACGCCTGTGAACCCTGTCGAGCGGTTTGTGATGACCCTTACATCGTCAATTGGCTCGGATGTGGGGCCGGTTATGACCAGTACTTTCTTTGATGCGAAGGATCTATCACCCAGACAGTGGATGACCGAGTGAACTATGTCGTCCCTGGAGGCGATCTTGGCCTTGCCCTCTTCCACTCTGGGCTGGACGAATATCACTCCGTGATCTTTCAGTATCTGGATATTGTCCAAAAGGATCTCGTGCTTGTACATGGAACCATGCATTGCTGGAACTATTATTATTGGCATTTTGGAGCCCATGGCGCATGTGGCCATCGTGGTAACTGGAGTATCATCGATCCCATGGGCTATCTTGGAGATGGTATTGGCGGTCGATGGTGCTATAAGAAGAAGGTCCGCACGGCTACTTGTCTCTCCACACAACTCCACATGCTTCACTGCACCGTCCAACCTGATGATCGGCTGATGGCCAGTGGCAAAGTGTATGGCATCCGGGTGAATTATCCTGGTCGCGGCCTCGGACATGACTGGAATCACATCGGCCCCGTGTCTGGCCAGCTCTCTCGCCATCCTGATGGTCTCCACAGCCGAGATGCTGCCCGTTATACCCAGTACTATACGCTTGTCCTTGAGTCGGGATGACACTGAACCTCTGATGTCATTGATGGGATGCATGTAATTAATGGACAACACTCCCTCCATTTATACTTTTTCTGCTAAATTGGGGGGTTTATTTGACCTATTGCATTATATACGCGTATTTTATCTCCCGATTCAACCGTGTTAAATTGGATGGAAAATTCACGGTAAAGGAGTTACCCACTATGGTTATCGAAGAAGTATTGGAAAGGGTCATAAGCAGGGACCCGGGCCAGAAGGAATTCCACCAGGCCGTCAAAGAGGTCTTGGAATCCATCGAGCCAGTCCTGCAGAAGAGGCCGGAGTACATAAAGGCAAAGATACTTGACAGAATAGTTGAACCAGAGAGGCAGATCTTATTCCGAGTGCCTTGGATGGACGACAATGGAGATATCCATGTCAACAGGGGAATGCGCATAGAGTTCAACAGCGCGATCGGACCCTACAAGGGCGGATTAAGATTCCACCCATCGGTCTACCCAGGTATAATCAAGTTCCTCGGGTTCGAGCAGATATTCAAAAACGCCCTCACTGGCCTTCCAATAGGCGGTGGAAAGGGTGGTTCTGACTTTGACCCAAAAGGAAAATCCGACGAAGAGGTCATGAGATTCTGCCAGAGCTTCATGAGCGAGTTGTTCCGCCACATCGGCGAGAACACGGATGTTCCAGCTGGCGACATTGGTGTCGGCGGCAGGGAGATCGGTTACATGTTCGGCCAGTACAAGAGACTGACCAACAGATTCGACTCTGTCCTGACAGGTAAGGGGCTCAACTGGGGCGGTTCACTCGTAAGGCCAGAAGCAACTGGATACGGAACTGTTTACTTCACCAAGGAGATGCTGAAGACCAAGGGAGACAGTCTCGAGGGAAAGACGGTCGCAATATCCGGATCCGGAAATGTCGCACAGTACGCGGCCCAGAAGGTGATGGAATTGGGAGGAAAGGTCGTTTCCTTCTCTGATTCCGCTGGTACCATATTCATACCAGACGGTCTGACACAGGACGGCTGGAACTTCGTCATGGACCTGAAGAACAATAAGAGAGGCAGGATCAACGAGTGTAGCGAGGCCTTCCCATGTGAATACTGGGCTGGTCAGAGACCGTGGAAGATCGACTGTGATATCGCACTACCCTGTGCAACACAGAACGAGCTCAACCTCGACGAGGCAAAGATGCTCGTCAACAATGGCGTCATAGCCGTTGCTGAGGGGGCGAACATGCCATCCACACCAGAAGCAGCAGACTTCTTTGTAGACAATGGCGTCCTCTTCGGACCCGGCAAGGCAGCGAATGCTGGCGGCGTAGCGACATCCGGTCTGGAAATGTGCCAGAACCACGTTGGTATGTCCTGGAGCTTCGAGGAAGTCGACAAGCACCTGCACAATATCATGATCAATATCCACAAGAACGCGCTCAAGGCATCACAGGATTACGGCTCACCTGGCAACTACATTGTAGGGGCTAATATAGCTGGATTCGTGAAGGTCGCGGACTCGATGTTGGACCATGGATTAATTTAATCCAGAACAAGCGAAATAATGCCCTGGCTTTCAAAGGCCAGGGCAATCTTTCTTATTTTCTGATCTAAAATTTTAAATTAAATGAATTTTAAAATTCTACAACCACACCCTGCCCACTCCTTCCATCCACCTTGATGCACAGGTCCTCATTGAGCTTGATATGTATCACATGCTCCTTCTTGGTCTCCGGAACCTGAGATATGAGCCAGTCCCAGTCAATATGGGCTTTTTCTGTGCCATAGGGTATGGAGAAATACATGATGCCGAGAGATGTGATATTGTGGAAGAAATGCGTGCCGTGGGACGGATCTATCCTGAAATCCTCCAGGGATGCTTCCACGATCGCCCTGGCATTGGAGATATGGTCCCATTCCACAGGGATACCGAGTGAATGGTCGCGCGTGCCCCATCTGCCGGGACCAATGAGGAGATATGGTCTTCCCTCCAGCTCCTTATTGAACTGGCCGATCTCCTGGGCGATGTCCAGGGTTTTGGTATTATCGAACTTGTCGGGTGGTATGAAGAGGATATCCTGGATGCCTTCAAGTGTGCCATTTCCCAGGGCCTTGTTCGTGTGGATGAATGAAGCGTCGATATCCGCCTGCTTCACCTTGATCTGCTTCTTTTCCTTGAGGCCGGTCAGTGGTCGGATCTGAAGTATGTAGAACTCGGGTTTTCCATTCTCATCAGTGGTGGATGCGAATTCGATCTCTACCGGACTGCCCATGCCGGTTCCCCCCACCCTCAGAAGTTCTTTGACTATCTTGACCAGGGGTATCATATTGTAATTGAGAATTCCTGAGAAGGTTATGACCTTGGGCCCGTCATACCCCACCCCGTCCCTCAGGCGATTGTCATTGGCCAGGTAGGTGCTGGCCAGGTAGACCAGGGTTCCGTCCTCCTCGGCCTCGGATGTCGGGATGCGGAGAAGTGTGACATCCTCCCCCATCCTGAAATCATAACATGTGTCCGAATTGTCCACGTTCAGTGCGTAGAAGTGCTTTTGCGAGTTCTTTATGGCCTCTTCGGGGCTGGCGAAACCCTGGAGCACCTTGGGATACGCGGGTGAGAAATTGAGCACCTGCTCGCCCTCTACCACGATCCTCCCTAGGCCGAGCGCCACACTGGTGATGGCATCATCGCGCTTGAGCGGGGCCACGGGATAGTAGTTGATGGATTGGGCCACTCCCGAGAATATGGGATAGAATCTTGTGCCATATGTCTTGCCCACTAATTTCTGAAGCACGATGGCCATCTTCTCCTCCTCCGTGATGTGCACGGTGGACTGGATATAGGCCCTGGCCGACTTGTAAAAAGCGGATGCATAGACCAATTTTATGGCCTGGCAGAGCTGTTCCACCCTGGTCTCTTCATCAAAGCAGTTGTTCGGAAGCATGTATGTGGAATAGATGCCGGCAAAGGGCTGGTTCTGGGAATCCTCCAAAAGACTGGAAGATCTGACCGCGATGGGCTCCGTGACATGTGTGAGATATTTCCAGAGGGATCCTTTCAGGTCCTGGCCTATCTTGGCATTGACGAAGAGGTCTGATATATCAGCATCAGCCATATCTCCATGAAGTGCATCATACAGATTATTCTCCTCCATGAAGATGTCAAAGAGATCCGTACCTATCACCATCGTATCCGGTATCTTGACCTGGCAGCCTCGGATCTTTTTACGAATATCCGACTGGACAAGCAATGATGAAAGGAAAGCCAGGCCCCGACCCTTTCCACCAAGAGAACCGCCACCCAGCCTGGTAAAGGTCTCCGCATACTCGAAATTCTGTTGCTCGAAGTCCGTGATGACCCCGCGACGCTTGTTCCGTCTAGATGCCTGAATAGCGGCTATCAGATAATGGCGCATCTCATCCTCACTTGTGAAATCCGACACCTTCTTTGGTCTCAATTTTCGGGCAAGGTCCACCTCACCCCGGGCCATCAGCCAATTGGAGAATTGATTGGCCTTTGCATGATAAATAACTGATTCACTCGGGACAATTCCCAAATATTCTATGAACTCATTGATATCCGAAGCATGTCCAATATGCTCACCAGTGGGTAGCTTGAAGATGAAATTGCCAAATCCCAGATGGCTTTTGAAGAATTCTCTGAGGTCCTGAAGGAGTGTTTCCGAGTTCTTGTCCAAAAACACCTTGCCCAGCTCACGGGCCTTGAGGCCGCATTCGGCGTGGGAGGATTGGATAAGAACGGGTGTATCTTTATCCAGTTCATCCAGGAGTTGGAAACCAGCCTCATGCTCCCTCTTTCCCTCTTTCTGGTATGAGACATCGGTGATGACCCCGAGAATATCTTGTTTGTATTTCGTGTATATCTCAATGGCCTCTTCATAGTTCTCTGCCAGCAGGATCTTGGGTCTGGCTCTTTTCCTGAATACCTTCTCATGATCGTTCAGGCCCTCGGCCATTAACGACTGCGTTTGCCTGACTATCTCGGTGTATATGGCGGGTAAGAATATCGAATAATACCTGGGAGAATCCTCGACCACGAGCAATACCTTGGTCATGGCCAGCTTGGTATCCCTCTCCACATTCATCATGTCCTCCACGTACTTGGTTATGGCCATGAAGAGGGCGGAATCACCATTCCAGAAGAATATCTTGTCCACATTGTCATGCCTCCCTGGACGGTAAAAAGTGGGAAGATCGGATGTATCGGTCAAAAGAAGTATGACCGGGACCCCAGGTTGCAGTTCCTTCGCCCTTTTGCCGAACTCGAAGGGGTCGATATCTATGAGCCTGGGCATCGTGATTATCAGATCATAGTGCCTTTCTCCGAGCTCGGCCAGGGCCTCTTCACCAGTGGATACACGACTCACACGGGGTGGGGATGAAAGAGCCAGGTCCTCGTACTTGCCAGAGATCTGTTCTGAAAGTAAACCTTCCTCCTCGAGAGTGAAGGCATCATAAAGACTGGACACCAAAAGTATACGGCTTATCTGGAATTTCATGAGATCGAAGGACCTGTGTATTATGGGCCTGAAATCCTTCTTTTGAAATTCGGGGGCATCTTCCATGAGACTGAATAAACCTGGATTGATATATAACTTTTACCGGATTTGACTGATGGGGTGATCGAGTATTGCATCTTATCATCATGGCGGGGGCCTTATCAAAACCGCCAGATCTTGATATTGCCTTCCTTCAGGAGTTCGACAGCCAGCTCATCATTGTAATCACCTTTGTAGATGACTTCCACGATGCCAGCATTGAGCATCATCTTCGCAC
>JAGLQE010000266.1 GCA_023137005.1 Thermoplasmata archaeon | reverse complement strand
CTCTTTGAACTAATGCCCCGGGAAGCCTTTTCTTTTGCTTCTCACTCCTCTGGTTCGGGCTCCAAAAGAACAAGGTTTCCAATCCAAAAGGAAAACTCGCCCTCACCTGCTCGCTCGAACATTGGTTATTGGGCGGAGGACAAGCAAAGCATCAACCCTTTGAACATGCCCCGCCTGAAGAAAATTATGGCCCCGGCAACCGGATGGCCAGATTTTCGAAGGTTGCGAAGTAAGCCAGTAATGTAGAAATAGGATATGTATCATTATCTACAAATGAGCAATCGCGAATAATGGAGAGGCGAAGCTCGGCTTGCCGAGATTCTGAAAGCTCAGCTTTGCTGAGATTCAGGGTACTATTATTGATGAATTGGCGAGTGACAGTACCTATTGGAAATCCGCGAACCTCGTCTGTAGCGAAGCGGAGGGCGAGGGTGTCTTCAAAAATCGGTGTGTGTGAAGGGGGTGTGGGAAGAAGAGTTAAAATAGTACCCCGAAGGGTATAATTTTGCCCCTTCACACGAGGCGAGGCAATCTATCCTGGCATATATAATTTTCCACTTTACTATCATGCAATTTAACATGTTCTTTGACAAAAGATAAATACTCATTTTTGATAGAGAGAGAACAGGAGGCATCAATATCTATCCATGGAGAGGCGAGTTCACCGTAGGCAACCCGGAAAGCCCCATTGCGATCTCAACACTTGCGAGTCAAATGAAATTCCCCGAGGGCAAGGTCGCGATATGGGGGCATATGAAGACCGAGAACCTGGGCATCGAGAAGGTGGTGGCCAATGTCATTTCCAATCCCCTGTTAAGGGTTCTGATCGTCTGTGGAGAGGAGGTCAGGGGCCATAGGTCTGGGCACAGCTTACTTTCACTCTACAAGAATGGCTTTGACGAGAATGGCAGGATAGTGGGAGCCAAGGGGGCTGTTCCTTTCATGGAGAACATCGATATGGCAGCCGTCCAGAGGTTTCAGGAGCAGGTGGAGATCATCGACATGATCGACATCACTGACAAAGAGAAGATAATGGAGATGGTGGACGAGCAACTGACCAGAGACCTTCCATCCTTCGGGGAGCCATATATCGTCGAGATAATGAATGGCTCCGGAGGGGAAAGGCCATCAATGAAGCGGTTGACTGGCAAGATAGGCTTCCACAAGGATCTCATCTTCGACCCATTCCTGGAATTCGAGGAGATGGCAGTGGAGGAGAGTGTATAATATGCTTAATTTTTCAAAAGAACAGATGAAGCTGGATATCGGAGACATCAGCATGGGGGGCCAGCCCGGAGAGCTGCCCACGGTATTGTTCGGAACGGTGTTCTATGGCAAGAAATACAGGGAACATGAGCCCGAGGCAATGGCCGAGATAGAGGGATTCATGGCCCGGCAGGAAGAGCTGAGCCAGATGACTGGAAATCCCGGTATTGTGGACATATTCATAAGCTCGGAGGAGCAGATAAAATATCGCCTTGACTTTGTCATTGACCGCATACCTGAGAAGCGGGCTTTCTGCATTGATGTTCCTGAAAGTGAGTTGAGAGCCAAGGTCCTGAAGTATGCTGGAGAAGTGGGCCTGTCATCACGGATAATATACAATTCACTGAACCTCGGGCTGACCGAGGTCGAACTGGATGCATTGAAAGAATATCCACCGGGCTGCGCCATTGCCCTGGGCTACAATCCCCGGAACATGAGCACTGATGGTCGAGTGGAGATACTGGAGACCGGAGGAGGACTCATCGACAGAGGGCTTCTCGAGATAGCTAAGGAGTCTGGTATCGAGAATATAATCATAGACACGGGGGCCACGCCCTTTGATCATAATACCGCAGAGACTATCAGATCGATACCGGTCATGAAGAACAAATGGGGTTATCCAGCAGGGTGCGCGATACACAATACCGTGGAATCCTGGCTCTGGATGAAGAAGTACCGGAAAGAGCATAGGGACGCTTATCTCACCTGTGATATGGGGGCCAATGCCATGCCAGTCATGATGGGGGCCGATTACTGTGTATATGGGCCAATGAGGAATGCTGACCGGATATTCCCCTTCATAGCCATGGTGGACAAGTTCATGGCCGAGGGGGCCATGGATTACTTTGGTGTAGATATCCCGGATGACCACCCAATGAGGAGATTGAAGTGAGCGAGCATAAGATCAAAACAACGGTTGTGGGGAGTTTTCCATCCCGACCCTCAGGCAATGCCTTCATGAAGAATTATAGAGAAGGCGGAGACCCTTACTTAGCCAGCCTGGAGGACGCGGTCAATAATCAGGTGGCCTCCGGAATAGATATCATATCCGATGGGCAGACCAGGAATGACATGGTGAGCTTATTCGCCACGAAGTTGAAAGGCATACGCATGAAAGCCAGACCTGTGATCATTGGCCCTGTGGAATTCAGGGAGCCAGTCGCATTGGATGATCTAAAATTTGCTAGAGAATTGATGGGGGATGGAGTTCAATTGAAAGGCATCATCACAGGAGCTTATACCATGGCCAGATCATGTATTGATGAGTATTATGGAAACCTGGAGGAATTATCCTTCGCCTTCGCCGATGCGCTAGCAGAGGAGGCAAAGTCCATATCCGAAGTGGTGGACGTCATACAGGTTGACGAACCCTTCTTCTCGGTCGACCATCCCGAGTATTCCGCAGAGCTGGTCAATACGATATTGAAGGGCGTGAATGGAGAAGTGGGAACAGCCATGCATGTTTGTGGTGATATCGAGTCGGTCTTTGAAAAGCTGGTGGAGATCAAGGTGGATGTCCTTGACCATGAGTTCGCGGCCCATGATGGATTGGCCGAATTCATTGCTGGTTATGACTTCCCCCAGCAGCTGGGATACGGGTGTGTGAGATCCGATATCAATGAGGTGGAAAGTGTTGATATTGTTAAAGAAAGGATTAAGAAGGGGCTTGACCTATTTAGTAAGGACAAGCTTTTGCTCGACCCCGATTGCGGGTTAAGGCAGCTTGACAGGTCTGTCGCCATCCAGAAACTTAGGAACATGGTCGAGGCTAGGGATCTGATCGAGCAGGAAGTTTAGGTCAAGGAGGGATTTGAATGCGAGAACGAAGTG
>JAGLQE010000265.1 GCA_023137005.1 Thermoplasmata archaeon | reverse complement strand
AATATGAACTTCATTGACTTCGCGCTTACCGTATACCTTATTCTGGCCTTCCTCATTGGTATCAAGGTCTTCACGAAAGCCAAGATCACGCTTCAAGGCCTCTATGATATGGGGACCAAGTACCAGTATCATTTTTACATCATCATTATCATCATGCTTCTGAAGATCGTGATCGACTGGGCTGAGGATCCTATCGAGCTGATGATCAATATTGATTTCACACCCCTGATGTACAGCCTGGAAGGCCACAGAGTTTACTATATCCAGAGGGCATTGTTGAATGATCATCTCACACTCTTCCTGTCTCTCATCTACATAGGTTCCTTCATGTTCATCATGACCTTCAGCTTCTCCATGTTCGCCTACCTGGACAAACGTAAGATCGCCAGTGATCTGGCCCTGCTCAATATTATCCTATTATTCCTCACCATTCCCTTCTATTTCCTGGTGGTGGTGTATGTTCCATCATACCCGAAGATGCTGTACCCGGGAGCTTCGTCCGTGGTCAGTGGCATCGAGCCCCTGCTTTACAATTACAGCCCGATGGTGAATGAATGGTTCGTGGGCTACGAGACCTTCAATAATTGCTTCCCCTCGATGCACATCGGCTATCCCACTGCCATACTTCTCATGATGATCAAGAATATCAAGGGTTTCAGGGGATACAAGATATTCATGTTCTCCATAATCCTCCTAATTGGCCTGGCCATCATATACCTTGGGATACACTGGCTCATTGACATTGCCGGAGGAGTGCTGATAGCGGTGATCGGTGTGAAGATAACCAACAGGGTCTCGTATCCCTTCTGGAAAAGGGTCCATGATTTTGACAAGAACAGAAAGAAGATCATATTCCCTTGGGATAAATGAAGAAGGATCTGGCCAGATGGCTAAAGAATGAGCCACTTGATCTAATTATAGAAATCACTCATCATGTTCTGGTAGTGGGTCTTTGTCTTCTTGGTTATTATATCCCAATCAAATCTCTCGACCGCGATCTCACGGCTCCTCAGGCCCATGGACCTTAACTTATTGGGGTCATCCAGCATTATTCGAAGATCATCGGCCAGGGCCTTGGTATTTCCACGCTCGCACACTCTTCCATTGCCATCCTGTTCTATCATCTCGGCATTGCCCCCGGCATCACTGGCCATAAGGGGTGCTCCGGAAGCCAAAGCTTCCAACATGGCTATGGGAAATACCTCCCAAAGAGAGGGTAATACGAAGATATCGGCCGATGAATAAAGATTGGGCATTTCCTCCTCAGGCACAAAGCCCGGGAACATGATATTGTCCTCCAATCCCAGTTTCTTGACCTCCTGGATGTGTCGGTCCTTGAACTTGCCCTTTCCAGTTATGAGAAGGCGGGTTTTCGGATGCTCCTTCAAGACCTCGGGCATGGCCTCGATGAGGTATCTCAGCCCCTTTTGCTCGATTATGCGGCCGACGAATATGAGCAGATTGTCCATCCCGTCCCTGTACTTCTCATGGTAAGTTGGCTCGGATGGTTTGTAAAAATTGGTATCTACGCCATTGTGGATGACCTCGATCTTATCGGCCTCGATGCCGTAGTTCATTATATCCACCTTGGCTGCCGCGCTCACCGAGATTATCCTGTCCACATTGTGCAGGACCCTCTTCCCAAAGACCGAATCATACACGGTCCCGGTGAAGGACACGACCGGGCTGATGCCCAGCGGGCGTTGATTATGCAGGGTGTGCACCATTAGTTTATTTTTCTTATTCGCATACTCCACCACCCGGTTCCAGTTGGGGAACCATCTCCCATGAAGGTTGAAGGCATCGAAGTTCGTCTCACCATCCAATTCCTCCAGCTTGACCTCCACTCCCCTTGTTATGGGCAGAGGCGGTGGATAGATAGCGGGGATCTTCTTGTGCCTGGTGGCCAGTCTGTGGACCTGCATCCCCTCTATGACCTCGAATTCAGGAGTATCATCCAGCCGGGAGGTGACGACATGAACATTGTTGTCCAAGGCCAATCGTCGCCCAAGCTCGTACATATGTTTTTCCGAGCCCCCGATGAAGGGGTGGAAGAAGCCATTGACCATGCAGAGTTTCATTGTTCCAGTCCAGTAGTTTGAGATGCTAAAAAGCCTTATAAATCTTATTGTTCAATTTTGCTGGGAGGTTCGGCCACCTCTTCCTTTTCACCCTTCTGGCCTTCGATCTTCCTCTTATAAAGGTATGATGATAGGAAGCTCAGGCCGATGATGATGAATAGAGCCAGAATGGTGATCTGCTGTGCCACTTCTTTTTCGAATTGGATATTGAACAGGCCGATGAGTGCGAATAAAGCCCCGTACTTGGCCGCTCCGCCTATCATGAGGTAGGTCATGGACTTCCAGTAGTTCCACTCGCAAACCGCCATGAACGCGCCCGTAAAGGGCACTATGGGTGCCACGCGATTGATGAGGATGATCCTCTCATCCTTCAGGAAGATGAATTCCGTCCACTTGTTCATGGCCTTCTTGATGAACTCCGGAAGACTGCTTCTCTTGACCAGGCCGTAGAGAAGGGAATTGCCCGTGAACTCGGCCAGCAATGCGGTTATGAGAAGCGTGATGCCCCACATCAGGGTCGGATCCAGTAGAAAGGCGATGGTGGCGAATAC
>JAGLQE010000264.1 GCA_023137005.1 Thermoplasmata archaeon | reverse complement strand
GAAGGTATGCAGGCGGGATTGAGCTGGCTCATAGTTCTGAATAAACGTGAGAACTTCAGGAAGGCCTTTGATGGTTTTGACCCAAGGAAGGTGGCTAGGTATGATGATGAAAAGATAGCCGAGCTGCTTCAAGATGCCGGGATCATACGGAACAAGGCCAAGGTCAGGGCCGCGGTGACCAATGCCCAGGCATTTCTGGAAATTCAAACGGAGTTCGGATCATTCTCCAAGTACATGTGGGGCTTTGTGGATGGCAAACCAATCATTAATAAATGGAAAAAGCTGAGCCAGATACCCACGACCTCCACCATCGCCGAGGAACTCAGCCGAGACCTGAAGAAAAGAGGCTTCAAGTTCGTCGGGCCAACAGTTGTATATTCTCATATGCAGGCTACTGGCATGGTCAATGACCACCTGGTGGAATGTTTCAGATGGAAGGAAGTTCAGGAATATTGATAAGAATTATTTAACTATCATTAATAAATTCTAACATTTTCATATTTGACCAGACCATGTTTAAATAGCATCATACTTAGTTATTTTACATAGTCCAGATAATGATAATTCATTAAGTGTGACTATAAGATATTAGTGAGGGAGAAGCATGATAACATTAGTGAAATTATATCCAAAATATGGACTTCAAAGGATGTGGAAGGAACTGGAGAATGGACGAAAGAACCTCTATATGGATGGTGTTAAACCCATTTTTGCCTTCACGGTGGAAGGTAAAGGTTGCATCTGCATTATGCTGGACATCAAGTCCTTGGAAGCCTATCAAGATGAATTCCTGGTAAAGATGAACAATATCATTGCATTGAGAAAGACGGAGACCGTACCCCTCATGAGCCCATTGTTCTTCCCTGTAAAAGAGGGAGTTGATTACACTCTGGAAAGATACATTGCCAACCTCGAGGTTGCACCGGAAAAATATGAGGAGGTTTACAACAGGATCCTGAACACCCAGTTCACCAATGATACCCATGCACGATGGATGTCATTTTCCCTGGGCAAGGAGGATATAATCCTCTTCATGTTCTCGGATGACCGTGAGTCCACCAATACTTTCATCCATGAGAATATCGAGTCCATCGGAGGCGTTAAAACACTTGAGATAGAGAGAATATTTGATTTCATGCCCATCCTTTCCACCGAGGCCTTCAGGGAATTGAAGGAGCCTTTCATGTATTCGCAGCCCCCTGGCCGAAATGGAACTCTGGTCAACCCTGAACTCCATACCCATTATATCGAAGAGAACTCTCCAATGATCTCCATCGTCCGGTTGATGCCTACTGGAGCTTTGAAAAAACTATGGACGGAGATAGAACTGGATATCGAGAGGTTCAGCTCCAATGGAATAAAACCCATGTACGCTACTCATTCAGAGGGTAAGTCCCATGTGTCTGTGATATTCGAATTATCCAAC
>JAGLQE010000263.1 GCA_023137005.1 Thermoplasmata archaeon | reverse complement strand
TAGAAATAGACATTTGATCATTATCTACAAATGAGCAATCGCGAGAGACGCAGAGGCGGGGTACTATTATTGATGTGCCAGTGAGTGACAACACAGAGTGCTAATCCGCGAACCTCGCCCAGAGGGCGGGGGTGTCCTCAACCTTTGGCCGTAATAAGCATCATTTCACCCACACCCGGCTTAACAAGCGGTTGGACGAGATATAAATACCTGTAAAGTATTTAGGGGACTTAGGGGCGAAGGGTGATTTAAGGATGGGTACTGATTTTACATTGAGAGTTCTCAATGCTGATAATGATGGATATTTAAGAGGATGGAGGGATATGACAAGAGATTATATGAGTCTTTTTATCTTTGTAAAGTCATCAAGGGATAATATTATCGATCTCATCCAGCATCATTCTAAAGAAGAAATCAATTTTGAAATGTTCAACGATTTGTATAATAACAGAGATTACATGATTGGGTATCCTGCTGATGAAATTTCACAAACTGTTACCACGATTTTAGATATCCTACTTCAAAATGAAGATAATTTTCCTAAGTATTATGACTTTGAAACAGAAGATGGTTATTCAGAATATATTCAACAAAAATATAACAGTCTTATATACCATATGCAATCGGGCTACAATATGTGCCAGATGATAAGAGAAAAAGATTTAGAAATAACCGAATATGATTTACTAACTGATAATTATCTAAACGATGAACGCAAAGAACAAATAGACTATTATAAAATTGATTTAAGAGATAAAGAAGAAATGATCGGCGATGATATTACTGTTAAAATTCATTCAATCTCATCGTATCAATACACTAAAGATATCTTAAATTTCATTCGAGATTATTGTAAGAAAATACAGCATCTGAATGCTCTGGTCAATATATCATTAGATTAAATCACCCTGAAGACCTCCCCCGGAAACGATAACTCTTTGACGCAAGCGACCCGTGGATGCCTCACCGAAGTTGGGGTACAGCATCTTCCCTGCATGGAGGGGGCTAATCAATTGGCATTGGGGGATGGTGGGAGCGATAACCTGGCAGTGCATTAATCAACGGCGAATGCTTCACCTATGATGAAGATTCCGACCTTCACCAACGATGAGTCTTCATCTATGGTGAAGGTTATTCGCCGCAATAACACTCAGCCCTTTCTCGGTCAGAGCCCTGGCAGTCTTGTTTATAGTATCATGTTTGTCCATGTAGTTCAGGGTCAGATCGTCCATCATCCCATCCTTTATGACGTCCTCCTTTGCCAGGAAGTACTCCGCTATGTCGGATGGATGGCTTCTGGATTCCTCAATGTCCATGTCCCCGCCCTCGTGCTTGGCACTGATGTTCGGAACGGTCCTGGCGATCTCCATGAGCTCGTCACGGCGGTCGTACGGTTGGCGCACGATGCTCTTGTAGGATTCGAAGATATGATGCTCGAACCTGACAATGTCCTCAAGGTCCATGGCCTTCCTGATATCCGCACTCATCATGATGGTCTCGTTATTCACTGAATTGGAGAAGTTGAATCCGATAAGTGGGGTGGTACCATCCTCTCTGCTGAATAATTTGGCAGCCATGAGTGTCCAGAATATGGAATATGGATTATCATTGCCCATGAATACTGAAATTTTGAATTCTATGTCGACACCCAGCTTGTGAAGCATGTAGGCCAGCATCACGGTTCCGGGATTGAGATTGAGCACCTGCTCGACCCCGTAATTGGTGTAGTAATACAGGAATTCGTCTATCCATTTAAGGCCATAATCATTGGGCTGGCCAACACCGCCGAAGTAGCCGGTTATGGTATCCGGACCTCCAAGGTGAACATTGGAGCCGTCAGTTCCCTTGGTGTCCAATGTCTCACAGACACTGGCTCCCACGATCTTCATGGCCGCCTGCACTGCCAAGAGGTCATTATCAGCCTCCTGCTCCTTCATGGCCCTTACTCTTATGAAACGACCTGGCATGAGCTCCTGGTTGGCTATGGCCTGTTTGGCCTGCTTCATGAGGAATGGGAAGTACTGGATAGCACTTATCTCGAGGGTCACGGCGATATCGTCATTGAATTCCATCCCCTCTGCTTTATCACCCAGTATCTTCTTTCTGTAATCCTGAATACTGATGAAGGCTCCATTATCCCTCTGCTCTATCAGCCATTTCAGGTCTGCCAAGTAAGGCGAGTTCTTGGCTTCCAGCTGGCTCATTAGATTCTCCAGCTTTCCAGCCTCCTTTGCCTTTCTATTAATCTCCTCCGCCCCGCCATACTTATCCACGATAGCCAGAAGGTCATTGACTATCCTGCTGTCCGGGTTCAATATAAAATCATTAATTTCTCTTAATCTATTATCTGATATCTTCAACATTTCTCTACTCATGATAAGCCTCCCATTAGATAATTGGATATTGGAGTAAGGTTAATAAAGATTGTGAAGTCCCATAAGAACTTTAAACATTAGCCCCTTGCCAGATATGTGGATTATGAAGAGACCCTTGAGGAAATATTAGACCTTATCGAGGAACTGGCCAACCAATCAGATGTGCCCATAATAGTGGAGGGGCGCAAGGATGTGAGGGCCCTGGAGAAACTCGGCATTGAAGGTTTGATAATCGTGCTGAATGATGGATTGTCGATAATAGATACTTGCACCAAACTCTCCGAGGACCATAAGAAGGCTATAATCCTCACGGATTGGGATAGAAAAGGCGGTCAATTGGCTAGACTGTTGATGGACGCGCTGGAGGCCAATGGCATGAAATATAACACTGATATCAGAGCGGGGATATCCAGATTGTCCAAGAAGGATATAAAGGACATTGAGTCCCTCCCACGCTTTCTTGCCAGATTGAGGGGGATCGTGGAGACTGGTATAGTAAAGGGACCGGGGCATTTTGACATTGTACGTGAACGTAAGGCCCGCAGGGAATCAAAAAAATGACCAGGTTTTAATCGGGTGAGTGGGATAATCTTTTATTCCCACAATCTAATGTACATTGTGTGATAAGTATGGAATTAAAATCTATCAAAATAAACAACCCAGATGAACTCAATATCATCATAGGCCAGTCACATTTTATCAAGACCGCGGAAGACATCTACGAGGCCATGGTGAACACCGTGCCCGATGTGAAGTTCGGGATCGCATTCTGCGAGGCCTCGGTGAATCGCCTGGTCAGGGTGGAGGGAAATGATGATGAATTGAAAAAGCTGGCTGGCGAGAATGCCTATGCCATATCTGCGGGTCATATATTCTTCATCATCATGCGGGATGCCTTCCCCATCAATGTTCTGAGGTCGATAAAGAATGTGCCGGAGGTGTGCAATATCTTCTGTGCCACGGCCAATCCGGTTCATGTTATTATAGCCGAGAACGAGCAGGGCCGCGGGATCATTGGAGTGATAGATGGCCAGCCTCCAGTAGGAATAGAGGATGCGGATGGGGAGAAGCAGAGGAAGGAATTCCTTAGGATGATAGGCTACAAACGGTGAAAATATCTAAATACATTGACCATTACTGCCTCCTATGGCAGATAATGGCCAGCCTACCAGTGATACACATGTTGAGGTCAAGCTCAAGCGAGACCTGGGTCTCTTCAGTATCCTGATGATAGGACTAGGCCCAACCCTTGGCTCCACTATTTTTCTATTGGTGGGCTTTGGTCTGGAGATAG
>JAGLQE010000262.1 GCA_023137005.1 Thermoplasmata archaeon | reverse complement strand
CCATCAACTATCTTGAAAACTCCTTTCAGAACAACCGTGGCATTATTGGTGAAGCCATCCGGGAAGGCCGCTGTATGATCGACCTTGATGGTTAGAGAACTATCTGTCTGATCCACCAGGGTGAACTCGTCAGTGATGTTCCAGTCCTTGACCATGCCCTTCACGCTGATATCCTTGCCATCGAATTTACTTGGATTGGCGGTCACCTGCTTGACCTCGTAGATCTCTTCGGGAACCATGCCCCACAGGAGGATGACAGCCACGACTACGACGACAGTGATGAAGACGCCGAGCTTGATCTGCTTCTCGGTTATCTTACGCTTCTTCTTCGGTATTGTTTCAGGATCCGTTATCTTCTCCTGTATCTCCGGTTCGTCCATCCATGACCTCCTTCAGCATTTTCATTTCCCTGCTCAACTTCCTCTGGTCCAGGAATATCTTCACAAGGTATGCGAAGGTAAATCCCCAGATCAATGAGTATCCAATGTACATGTAAACTATATCATCCATAATCGATCTCTCCATTATCGCCTATTTCTTGCTTTATCTCTTCTATCTCTTCTTTCATCTTTTCAATATCCAGTTTGATCATTAGAATACTGAAATAAAGGAATGTGAATGCGAAGACCGCGGTTACCAGGGTGAGGACCATGCTCGTCTGCAGACTCCCACCTGCTGAAGCGATCACCGTGGGGTGGTATTGCGTCCATATCCTGTTGGCCGCGAAGCTCAGGGGTATGCACATGAATCCGATGATGCCGAAGACCGCACTAAGTCTCGCACGGGCCTTTCCCGGGTCGCTGTTCGCCCTCAGTGCCAGGTAAGCGATGAAGACCAGCCACATTACCAGAGTGAGGAACAATTTCATATCCTCCCATATCCAGAACACGCCCCACACGCCCTGTGCCCATAACCCGCCCGTGATTATGGCGATGGTGCAGAACACTATCCCGATCTCGGCAGATGAGAAGGCCAGTATATCGTATTTCATGTCCTCGGTCTTCAGGTAAAGAAGGCTACCGATGAAGGTGATTATGAAGGCAAGATATGACACCCAGGCCGATGCCACATGGAAATAGAATATTCGCTGAACCTCGCCCATGGTCTCGTGGGTGGGTGCCCACACGAAGGCAAGGTATATGCCCGTGAAGGTGAGGATGGCGGCAGCCAGCATCATAATTATTGTTAAAATCCCGGACCGCTTCATTTCATTCCTCCATTAGATAATCTATCAGTAAATAGCCACTGGCTACAAAGATAATGTCAAATGCTAATATAAGTTTTATCCCATCCGCAAGGTCTGCGAGTGTCTGCCCATCAAATATCTGATAGGTTGCCTCGACCGATGTCATGACCACCGTGAATAATAGAATGGGTATCAGGAGTACGGGCAACATCACCTGGCTCTGGGAGATATTGGCGGATATGGCGGATATGAGATTTCCGAGTGCCACGAAGCCGATGGTTCCCAGAACGATGATGGTTATGAGGGATATCATGTCCGGGAAGGGCTGGCTGAAGAAGACGAAGAACAGCACCATGGAGAATAGATTGAGGCCCATTATCACGAGGAAGGACGAGAAGAACTTGCCGAAGAAGATGGTGGATGCGGATATGGGGGCCAGTGTCAGGCATTCCTTGGTCCCCTGCTCGACCTCTCGCTGGTAGATGGGTGCCAGGGCGAACATCCCGCTGAAGAAGAAAGTGACCCACAGGATAGGAGCGGCCAGTTCCGTTTCTGAGAAATCAATGAAAGAGAAAATAAATCTGAAGGAAGCCAGCACCATGAGGGCCAGGATGAGCATGGAATTGATCATCTGCTTGTTCCTGAACTCGATCTTCAGTTCCTTGATGAAGATGGCCTTTGTCGCACTAATTTTGGATCCCCCCTTTAGCGCCGCCTCTGGTTTCAAGGATCTCCTTGTACTGGGTGATGAAATCCTGGCTGCTGGCTTCAGGCTTTTCCACTATCTTGCCCTTGGCCAGAATACCCTTCCTGGTGGCTATCTCCAGCCCCTTCTCCAGGTCATGGGTGATCAGGAAGAAAGTTACACCTTCTTCATTCATCTTCTTGATAACTCGGTTGAGCATCGCCTGGGCATTGAGGTCCAATCCAGAATAGGGCTCATCGAGGAAGACCATATCCGGGGAATGGAGCAATGTCCTTGCCAGTGCCAGTCTCTGTTTCATGCCTCTTGAAAAACTTCCCACCCGGTCATACGACCTGTGGTAGAGCTCGACCATCTTCAGCATTTCCTCAATTCTTTTCTCTTTATCAGGAATGGAATAGAGGTCGGCGAATAGATCCAGGTTCTCGCTGGCTGTCAGATCCCGGTACAGGTATGGCTCGTGTGACATGAATCCGATCTTCCTACGGATATCTTTGATATCATCCTCACCGTTCATACCAAAGTGCGTGATATCTCCTTTGTCAGAGTGAATGAGGGTGGCCAGTATCTTGACCAGAGTGGTCTTTCCCACACCATTGGAGCCGAAGAGAACGTATATGTCTCCCTTATTGAGTTGGAGGTCCAGGTCATTGAGGACCATCTTCTTGCCGAAGGACCTTCGGATACCACTGGCTATTAATATCTCATCTGGCATTGAAATCGAGGAAATCATTGTTAATATTAAAAACCACTGTAGCGTATATCATAGAGTAGATCATGGCTAAAGCCATACCAATATTTTGGATGAATAGTCTTTCCAGAGGTTCTGATATATCTGCCAGGCTCTGTCTATTCCTCTCTTCTCTTTCTTGACACGATAATTGCAAGGGATCCGAGTACAATGAGTATTGGAACGATGCCTGGATACGCCAGGCTGAATTCATCATCTTCCTCAACAGTTCCTGTACCATCCAGTTGGTCCACACTGTCATCCACTGGTATCTTCAGAATACTCTGCAGTTCCATTGTCTTTGCATCTCCGAATTCCAATATCTCATAATCCAGGATACCATCTTCATCATGGCAGTCTATGCAGGTCAATGCGCCCTCTTTCACGATATTGTGGCTGACAGAGAAATAGACATCGAACTCTCTGAGTATTGCAGTTGGATAATCTGGTCGTCCATCTCCATCGACATCAAGGGAACGAACCTCAATTTCGGTCATAACTCCATCACCATTTGCATCTGCCAGCTTGATATGAGCTGGTAAAATCGGATTGCCTGGCTCGGGTCCTGAAGGGTGCTCCACAACCGCAGGGTCAATTCCCTCATCCCACCAGGTTGCCAAGATGATATTATATGGATATATCTTTGCCCCGTCAGTATGGATGGTGGCCGAGGGGCTGGGTAATTCTCCAGCATTTTCACCATCATACCATGCTAATACAGGCCTGAATTCCTCAGGATGCTTGGTCTTGACCACAGAGCCTGTTGACCAGTTGGTCGTATCCAAAGCCTTGTTTCCTGGCAGGGTTGGGATATGACATGTCTCGCAGACTATGATGTCCAGATGATCATCGTATTCATTATCATGTGGTGTGGCCCCATGACAGCTTATGTCATCACAGGACTTGACAGTTCCATCCAAATGCTCGGCCACATGTGAATCCGTGATGTCGCCCTTGCCAATATTATGATCTTCAGTGATATGACAATCAAGGCAGGTCAGACCAGCTGCATTATGAACATCATGTTCCGCATCCCACACCATGGCTCTCTTTCCTGTATCTTTGCGGTGGCAACCCAGGCATTGTGAATCTACCGGGGTTCCGAAATCAATGTCCACGCCGGCCATTGCATCTCTGGAGGCATTGTGGAAGTCCCCACTCGCGATAGCCGCATTCCTTGCAGTCCAATTATATCCGGATTGCTGGTGGCAGATGGCGCAATCGACCTCCATCCCTAACTTATCAACCTCTCCTCCACCCACATGGCATACTCCACATTTCTGGATCCACAGAGCATCACCCTGGACATCCAGAAGGAAATTGGGCAGGGCGCACCATTTATTGTACATGCCGCCATTTTCGACATCGTAGCCAAGGGCGGCGTGATAAGATGAGTTGACCTCATCGTAAGTTGTGGGGTGACAGCCACTGCAAGCGGTATCGTTCCATCCCTCATAGGGCATGAGCGGCATATGTCCGCGAGTTCCGGTGTCGGGGGTGGACTGGCCAAATGATGAAATGACCATAAACATAAAAACTATACTGAAACCTAATATGACTAAATATCTCGCTTTTGGCATTGTCTGAACTCCTTATTTTTAATCTATCAATGGCTTATGTGTGTCTTACGCACACACACCCATACTTACCCTAAATAAAATATACTATATATTCTTTATGAACATAATATCAGAACAATATCAAGCTGATATCAAGCAATGTACATGGAGGGGTTTGATGGGTCAAAATTACATATTCAAAAGCGCAAGTATCTCATGCAAGGACGCGATAAGCTGTTTTTTCAATCTCAATGCTTTGGAGGTCAATACCTACAATACCCTCGTCAGATTGGGTCCAATGACCAATAAACAGCTGGCGGAGGAACTCGACAGGGACCGTAGCACGGTCTACCGGGCTCTTCATAAACTGATGGCTTGTGGTCTGGTCTTCGAGGATGAGAAAATAGGGCGTGGTGGTAATACTGGCAATTATGTACCAGTTCCTCCTCTGGAGATCAAGAAAGAGGTTGAAAAAAGGCTTGAGAACTGGGTCGCGAAGATCAATGATTCTCTGGGTGAATTGGAAACTCTGAATGAGCAATATGAGAAAATGAACAAAGATGATTGATGTTCAATTATAGTTCATATTGATCAAACGATAATTTAGATCATAGGTCCACAGCATCATGTATTGGGGAATTATCAGGATCTTCTATATCTCATGAGATGGGCTTGTCAGGACAAGACTGTTAACACAAACTTAGACTTGTCTAATCCTGCCTAACCTCGCCAAACAGGTCAATATCCTTCAGTTCCTCTGGATGATGGTGTTTCATCTGTGCGCGGGTCATCTTTCCGGTCAGCCAGGTCTTCTGCATGGGGTCATCCGGTAGGAAGTGCACATTGTAGAAGTGGGATATGAGCACGACCAAAGTCGCGATGAGAGCCTCGTAGAAATGCAAGACACCTGCAAGATTGATCCAGCCAAAGGGAATTATCTCCAGGAACTGGAAGGGGAACCATAGAATGAATCCGGTGGTGGCCATGACCAGCATTCCCCAGACAACACCCCAGTACTCCATCTTCTCTTTCCAGATGTACCTGTCCCATGAGGGCATCTCGTCGACAAAGCCGAAGAGGCATTTCATATACTGGAGGACATCTTTGATATCCTTCTTTGAGGGTATCATTTTATGCTTCGTGAAACCCCTGAAGTTCTTGCTCTTTATCACGATATTCAATATATGGTAAAAGCTCAGGATAACCAATGAAAGGCCTGCGGCATGATGGAGTTGTGTTCTCATCCACCATCCTCCCATCATCTTTACGAGGAACTGCGCCCACCATGTCTCGGGGAAACTGAGTGGGAAACCTGTGAGTATCAGGATGGCAAAGGTTATGATGAGCAAGACATGCTGGATCCGGGTGTTCTTGCCCCATCGCATATATTCTATTTTTGTTCCTTCCTGTTCTTCCATTTATTCACCGTCCTTCCTATTATCTTGCCCCAGCCGTAGTTCTCCAGGAACATGAGGGCGATCAGTCCGCCCATCATCCCGAATACAGCCATCTTGTATACCAGGGGAATCATCTCCATGAGATTGAATCCGAATATGTAATAGACTTCCTCCCTCTCGCCCAGTGACCCTTCGTAGTGCACATGACCCTGGCTAACATCCACCTTCAGGTCATTCTCATGGCAATTATCGGAGCATGTCTTTGCCAGATTGTCAGGATGTACGACAGAATCTGGGTCTGCAACCGGCTTTATGGCATGGACACCGTGGCAATCTGGACATGCGGCCACTATCTCTCCACCAAAGACCACATAGGCTCCATGGTACGAGTCCTGGAAGCTGTAGAACTTGGATGAATGGCACTTGGCACAGGTATCCGGGCTGTTCAATGTGTAGACCGGGGATTCCGGGTTATTATGCTTTTCAATGTGATGTATGCCGTGACAATCAGTGCAGGTATTGGCCACGATGGTATTACCATCCTCGTCCAGGATGTAGCCATTGTGCACGCTGGTCTTGAATTCCTCATATTCTGCAAAATGGCAATTGCCACATATCTTGGATATGTCCTCTCTTTCAGGTATGCCAATGAAATTTCCGGACATGGCCGCTGAGCCATTTGTCGGGTCCCCACCATGGCAATCCGCACAGGTCGTTCCAGCTTCCATATGTGTGCTTGAGAACCAGTCCAGACCAGGCATGGTCATCTCTATCATATCATCATGGCAGAAAGAGCAGGTGACATCGAATTCCTTATGGGTCTGGTCCCAATCATTTCCCAGCTTGTAGTTCATGTCCTCGATATGACAATCTGAGCAAAGCATATCATAGCCTCTATGGCTATCGAACCATATAGGACTGGAGACGCCCGTCTCAGTTTCATTATACAGGTCACTGTGACATTCCAGGCAGGTGAGATCAGCCACAGGGGTCACATCATCATAGGTGAAGTGAATATCCTGGGTATGGTTTTCTCTCTCCCTCTCGATGTCCTTTATGTTGAAATAACAGGCAAAGAGCAAAGATACCGTGACGAATATGTATACTATCCAGGCATACTTCTTTATGCCCTTCTTGATGCTGGTTCTCGTGGCCATCAGAATCTCTCCTTATAGTCGAGCTTTTGAATGCAATCACTT
>JAGLQE010000261.1 GCA_023137005.1 Thermoplasmata archaeon | reverse complement strand
GACGAGATGGGCATTGTGGAGTAGTCCACCTACCCTTTTCTTTTCCAAAATGCAGATATCCAATCCCGCTCTTTTCAGATAGATGGCCGAGGCAATCCCGGCTGGGCCAGCTCCTATTATGACTGCGTCGAGCATTATTCAATCCCCCCATTATTGTCCGTCAGCCTGACCATCATCTCCTGTGTGGTCATGGGTATGGCAAAACCATTGGCCAGTGTTCTCAATGATGACATGTGTAATTCCTCAGAGTAGGACGCGGTCCCGTCAATGGCCATGTAAACCTCCAGATCCTTCATGAAAGCTTCTCGTGCAGTGGATTCACAGCATAGGTGAGTGACCACTCCGGTAATGAGGATGGTGTCAATGCCCCTCTCGCGAAGCATAGCCTCCAAACCCGTTCCGATGAAGGCCGAGTACCTTGTTTTCCTGATGACCGTCTCATCGGGCCTGGGGGCAAGTTCCTGACTTACTTGCGATAGCGGGTCGCTATCCCGGATACTGTCTCCCCACCAAAGGTTCATGATCCCCGGGTCCTCATCATCCAGGTAAGCATGGCGTGTGAAGATAACTGGTTGTCCCAGTTCCCTGAACTTGTCTATCAGCCTCTTGATATTCGGCATTATGCCCCTTGAGGCCAGCACATAGGCATGGGAGTCTGGGTTCACAAAGAAATCCTGGGCATCTATTACCAGCAGGGCCATGTCCTTCACCCGGGGCTCGAACCTCTTCTTGGCCAAGCAGTATGCTTCAAGCTCATCCAGCCAGCCCATTGCCTTGTACTCTATGTTCTGGGGTGTGGCATAATCGCCCTCATCTGATCCGAATTCCAATTCGCCTATATTATCACCAGTCCATGGTTTCCTGGTTTTTGGAGCTGGAAACTTAAAAACATTGCTCAGTCAGGTGAATGCAGGCCGGATAAAAAAGGTTTGCGGATATCGTGATATACATCCTCTTCAAGATAAGATTTAACTATCCCATCCCCTTTCAGGAACCGGGAGTGTGCAGATGGATACTTGTTATCAGAACAAATACTTGGAGATCGACCTTGGAACTGGCACGGTCAGAACTGGAGAGCCAGACATATCACTTTTTGAAAAGTTTGTTGGCGGTAAGGGCCTGGGCCTGGCCCTGTTGAGCAAGCACAAGATCGTCGAACCCTTTGACCCCGCCAACCCCCTGATATTCCTCACTGGCCCACTCACGGGAACGAGCATGACCACGTCCAATCGCTCATGCCTGGTAACTCGCTCTCCGTTAACTGGCGGATTCCTGGATTCACACGCTGGCGGAAAGTACGGCACGGCCATCAAGGGTGCTGGCTATGACTATATTATTATCAAGGGCAAGGCAAATAGCCCGGTATACATCCATGTCTCACCCGAAGGGATCGAGATCCTGGATGCGGGAAACCTCTGGGGTAAAGGTTGTTTCGAGACCGAGGATGAGATCAAGAAAGTTTACCCTGATTCGCAGATAGCCAGTATTGGCCCGGGTGGAGAGAATCTGGTAAAATTCGCTTGTATCAGCACCGATAAATCACGGCAGTTCGGCCGCGGTGGTGCAGGTGCGGTCATGGGCTCCAAGAACCTGAAAGCCCTTGTTATCGAGGGAAAGGAACCTACAAATTATCATGATCCAGCAAAGTTCAGGGAGTTGTCAAAGGCCCTCACAAAAGATGTTCTGAACAATCCTGGCAGGAATAAACGATACGCCCTGGGAACCATGATGTGGGTGAGGATGGGCCATGAGGACGGTCACTTCCTGCCAACTCGTAATTTCCAGAAGGGGCAATTCGATGAATATGAGAAGATCACTTCCGAGGCAATGGAGAAGGAGCTGGGTGGATGGAAGAATACTGGCTGCTTCAATTGCGCCATTCAATGCTCCAAGGTCGCCAAATGGGATGGCTATGAGTTCGAAGGCCCGGAATACGAGACCACGGCCTATCTGGGTTCGGGATGTGAGATCGGAGATGCCAAGGCAGTGGCCAAGGCAAATTACCTGTGCGACGATCTGGGACTGGATACGATCTCCGCCGGTGTTACTATCTCCTTCGCCATGGAGGCCGCGAGCAAAGGCCTATTATCAGATGCAGATAATAAAGCGATCAAATTCGGAAGCATTGAAAGCCTTCACGAGACCATCCGAAGAATAGCTTTCAGAGAGGGCGTCGGTGACATACTGGCCGAAGGTTCCAGGATCGCCTCACAGAAGATAGGTAAGGGGAGTGAATATTTTGCTATTCAGGTGGCTGGAATGGAACTCTCCGGAGTGAACCCGCTAGGTAGTTATTCCATGGCCCTAGCATTGGCAACCTCTGATTTTGCCAGCCATACAAGATTGTGGAGTTGCTCGGACGAGATGGCCGGGAACCTGGATATGGAAACCCTACCAGTCTACATCGCGGCTGGTCAGGATGATGTCAATGTTCGTAATTGCCTGATAGTGTGTGATTTCGTTCCCTATGGCCTTGACCGCCTGGCTCCCCTTCTGGAGGCCGCCACCGGTATCGGGGCCACGAAGGAAAGTCTGCTTGCCATCGGAGAAAGGGTCCATCACCTTGCCAGAGCTTACAATATGAAGACTGGCAGGGCTCACGCGGATGATGTTTTACCCGGAAGATTCCATGAGGAAGAGAGCTTTGCAGGTCTCATGAACGGCAAGAAGATACCAAGGGAATTCTTCGAGGCTCACCTTCAGGATTATTACAAGGTACGGGGCTGGGACAGTGAAGGTAAGCCGACCAAGGAGACCATGGATAGGATGGGGCTCTGAGCTAATGGGTGGAATAGAGAATATCGAAGAATATTATGAAAACATTTGGGCAAGGCGATTTGATATCAAGTCAGTGATCACCAAAGGCGGAACAGACAATGATTTTACAAAGGGCAGGAGCCTGCATCCAGCTTTCTTGTTCAGGTTGGATGATGAGGAATTAATGGATAGTATCAAAGAGGTCCAGGACGACCTAAGCTCCTTCGAATTTTATGATCCATTTCCAAGAGAATACCTACACATTACCATCAAGGTCCTGGGCTTCATCAATGAGCCAAAGACATATGCTGATGACTACACGATGGATGAAGTAGTTCAAATTGCAGAGAATGCGATTGATGCATTCTCATCATTCAAGAAATTTGATATAACCTTGTATGGAGTGAACATTGTCCCCCTAGTGTCTTTCCTTCAGGTGAAGGATGATGGAGCCTTTGGTCAGCTCAACAATGCTACATTGGGTATTCCAAATGTTAGAAAGCGGGAGAACCGTGATCATCCCAATTTCATGCCCCATGTTTCAATATCTAGATTCAGCTCCTCGGAAGATATGGGACAGCTTGCCAGATATATAGAGGAAAAGGAATGCAGGGACAAAATTCTCGGTACCACCGAAGTAAAATCTGTTGATCTGGTCATTGTTCACATGGATGGTGAGTATCCGGTTTTCGAGATGATCGAGACCTATGATCTATTGTGATTAAACAGTAAAATCCACATCAATTTCAGCAAACATTATCTTTTGTTCACTAATTATGTACAATACTAACAGAATAGCAAAGTCTCAACACACAGTATTATATATGCTATTGTTAATTCCGAGGCGATGATGATCCGGGGCGATTATTATGGATGGGATGACAGCCTTGCTCTTTTAGATATTTATAGAGATCGTATGGACAGGAGACGCTATCACACACTAGTTATGGAGGGTTCCAATAACCTTTCGGATATGGGTATGCTTTACCTGAAGTCCTTCCTGAATAACCTTGATGATCATGCAGATGCAGATGCCACACTGGCCTTTGCCAAAGCCTTCCTGGTGGAAGTCGCATCCTGATCTCATAAAATAAACTCTCCAATTCTCAATAGTTGACCCAAATTTGACATTTCAGCATTTGGCTAATCAAATGCTTCTTCTATCATAGATACCGAATGTCAAACTTGGGCTATTAAAGGTAATTTTAATTACCCATCATCCTTTCCTGTCTCCAAGGTAGTAATATGACTCTAAAGATAGCGATAATCGGATGCGGCGTTGTAGGCCAGGGGCTTATGAAGATATTGAGAGACAAGAAAGTTTTCTTGAGAAATAACTATGGCTTTGAAGCCGAAGTGGTGGCCATTTCGGACAAGTTCAAGGGCTCGATCCTTGTAAAGGAAGGAATTGATCTCGATGCCCTTATCAAGCACATGGAGTCCACAGGTAAGGTTGATGGATTCGAAGCTCCTGGTGCCATCACTGGCCTGGAGCCAATAGAGACCATCAGGCAGTCCGGCGCCCATATAATCGCGGAAGCATCGTTCACGGACATTAAAACAGGCGAGCCAGCCACATCCCATGTCAGGGAGGCACTGGGTACCGGCAAGCACGTTGTTACCACGAATAAGGGCCCGGTGGCTCTTTTCTTCAGGGAATTGGAGGCACTGGCCGATCAGAATAATGTCCAGTTCAGGTATGAGGGAGCTGTTATGTCCGGCACTCCTATATTCAATCTCATGGAATTCTGCCTGGCTGGAAACGATGTCATCGAGGTCAAGGGAATTCTCAACGGGACCACGAATTTCATCCTCACCAAAATGGAGGAGGACGACATGGCCTACGAGGATGCACTGGCACTTGCACAGAAATTAGGCTATGCAGAGGCTGATCCAACAGGTGATGTTGAGGGATATGATGCACTGGCCAAGGTCATGCAATTGTCCAATATCGTTCTCGGTGGAAATGTGACAGAGGCAGACATAGAGAGGGAAGGAATAACTGGCATTACCTCTGATATGATCAAGGCCGCTGCTGCTGAAGGCATGAGGTACAAGCTCATTGGCTCCACAAGAAAAGAAGGTGGGAACATCATCGCCTATGTCAAGCCTGTCAAGATGCCACTCAGTGATCCTCTGGCAGGGGTCGGCGGGGCCATCAATGCTCTCACATTCAGCTGTGATCTATCAGGTGATGTGACCATTCAGGGTCCAGGAGCCGGGCAGATGGAGACGGGCTTCGCTCTCCTCATAGACATATTGGCCATTCACAGAGCTGTCAATTGCTGTTGAATCACTGTCATTAGATGATTCTCTATCAAGTGTATATCTCTACCTCTGGGTAAACCTCATCATGATCATATTCTCACCCCAAATAATGCGAATTTGTTAGGACAAATGTTATAAGGGTTCCTGACCATTGTTATTAATGGGGAAGAGTAATATGAAGATATTAATTGCAGATAATAATAAGACATCGCTTGACAAGCTGGGGGCCATTTTAACTAAGATAGGACATGAAGTTGTTTCCGTACGAGACGGAAAGAGCGCGATGGCCAAATACAGAAAAAGCAGATATGAGATAGTGTTCATAGACTGGACATTGAAAGAAACGGACGGCTGTAGACTATGCAGTGATATAAGGGATATAGACACTCTTAGACAGCATAGATCCTACCTGATAATGACCACTACCAAGTCAAAGCGCAGGGATCTCTCAGAGGCGATAGATGCAGGTGTTGATGATTTTGTGCTAAAGCCCCTTGGGATGAATGTTGTGAAGGCCAGGATAGAGATAGGTAAACTTGTCCTGGGTTCCCGGATATCATGCAGAATAACAGATAAACCAAACCCCATAGAGATAATGGAAAAAGAGCATGAACTTGTCCAAAGAGTTACGGGCATAATGGAAATGACATCCAATATGCTTGAAGAGGATAGACCCATCCCTGAAAAGCTATTGAGATGGTGCACATCGACAGCCTTCCTTCTTGATTTCCAGCTCCATCAAAAAAAGGAGGAATACTACATAGAGCTGTTCAAAAAGAGAGCAAAGGAAACACCTGGTCGGACCTCGGAATTGATCAGCCGCTCATCCCTGGCTCAGATAATGAAGGAGCATGAGCTCATCGAGGAACTTGTGACCAATATGCAAAATACCATAATAGCACGTGAGGTCACTGGCAGGCTTGATGTTAAAAAGTTGAAGATATTGATAGATAGATACATAATCCTGGTGAGGAGCCATGCATCACGGGAGGGAGAATTGTTCTTCCCCTTCACTCAGGGATATATCACAGAAGAGGATGAGACCAAGTTGCTGCTATTCTTCAAGGAATTGGAGACCGAGATAGGTCATGATAAAATAGAATCTCGGATATATGCCATAGCCGATATTGAGAAAGCATTGAAGATGAAGGCCCATTGATGCAGATATGGTATTGCGGAACCTCGCAGTTCATCTATATGTCGATCTCCAGTCACAATTAGGGTATAAGGTTAATAAACACTTTAACTATTGTTAATTCGAGGTGTAAGAATGAAAATTTTGATAGTTGAAGATTATGAGCCTTCGCTTGATAAGCTGGGGGCGATATTGACCAAAGTGGGTCATGAGGTAATGTCTGCTAAGGATGGAAAGACTGGTTTGGATAAATACAGAAAGGATGTATTTGATATTGTTTTCATAGACTGGACACTCCCGGATATGAACGGTATAGATCTTGCTAGTGATATACGAGATACAGATATCATGAGGCATAGGAAGTCCTATTTGATCCTGACCACTGGAAGATCCAAAAAGCGAGACATGGTGGAGGCCATGGAGGCTGGAATTGACGATTTCATGTTGAAGCCGTATAATAAATCCGTAGTGCTAGCTAGACTGGCCATCGGTAAACAGATCCATGAGGCGCGGGAGGATAAGAAGCCTGATAGCTCCGATATCATGGATATTCTAGAAAAGGAGCATGAATTGGTGAGCCGTGTCAATGGGATAATGGAAATGACCTCCAATATGTTGAGTGAGGCACGCCCAATCCCTGAAAAATTGATATTATGGGCTACTTCATCTGCTTTTATCTTGACCTTTCAGGTACATGAAAGCAAAGAGGACTTCTACATCGAAAGGTTCATTGAAAGGGCCAAGTTGGAACATGGCAAGACCTCTGAACTATTCACTCGATCATCTCTGGATCAGATAATGAAGGAGCATGAGATCATCAAGAAACTCCTTGTCAATATGCAGAATACTATTAAGGCCAGGAATCCTGGTGGAGAATTTGACATAAAGAAATTGAAAAAATATATTGACCAGTATGTTGAACTGATAAGGAATCATAAGGCCCGGGAGGATGATATTTTCTTCCCCTTTACGATGAGATATCTCAATGATGACGATATCATATATCTGGAAGCGGAGTTTTTGAAGATCGATGAAAAGGTCGGGATCGAGAAGATAAATGCCCGAATGAAGACCCTG
This sequence comes from Thermoplasmata archaeon, assembly GCA_023137005.1. Taxonomy (GTDB): domain Archaea; phylum Thermoplasmatota; class Thermoplasmata; order SG8-5; family JAGLSY01; genus JAGLSY01. Next base: position 59 of record JAGLQE010000261.1, on the reverse strand, counting down.
AGTCGCCTTGAAGATGCCTTGAAGATCAATACTTGATACGATCATTCTCTCCACCAATT
>JAGLQE010000260.1 GCA_023137005.1 Thermoplasmata archaeon | reverse complement strand
GATCATACCTGGACCTTCACGGTAATGCCATCTGCCCCAATGTTCACAATTGAGCTTGTGGAAGGCTGGAACCTCATCTCCCTACCTCTGGAACAGACCGATGGTTCATTGGATGTCGTATTATCCAGCATTGCGGGAAAATGGGATAATATCCTATCTTACAATGGAACGAACACAGTTCATTGGATAGGTAATGCGACCTTCAAACCCGATCAGTACAATGATCTGGATTCACTGGATCATCGAATGGGATTCTGGATAAACATCACAGAGGCTGATGTGAATCTGACGGTAAGCGGCATCATTCCCACATCCACATCCATCCCACTGTATGCTGGCTGGAATCTCGTGAGTTATCCCTCCCTTGATGATTCGGTCAATGCGGCCATCGCCTTTTTCGGAACTGGTGCGGACATGATAGAGACATTCGATCCCGTAGGTGCATACAATGTGTGTGAGGTAGAAGCCACAGATATGATGCAGCCAGGGAACGGATACTGGGTTCATGTTACGGCGGATACTGTGTGGGTTGTGGATTGGTAGGTAGATTGCAACTTATAGCCCGCCGTCCCACCCCCACCACAATGAGACATTAATGAGGCCCACCCTTGCAGAGAGATTAGTTTGTTAAGCCGGGTGTGGGTGTTTAGGGATAATGTCTCAAAGGATGAAGACACCCCCGCCCTCCGCTCTTAGTTCGAATCGCTTTGCTTCTCGAACTAATATTTTGCGCATTTAACGCAAAATAACGCTACAGACGGGGTTCGCGGTTGCTCCCACCACCCACAATGCTTACAATTGGCCCCCTCCATGGAGGTAAATACAATACCCAAGCTTAAAGCTAATATGAAAAAACAATAATTAATAGTAAAAGTTGGGGCGGTTTTACCCGCCCCATTTCTTTCTCCGTTCTGCCTTAATCCTTCTTGCGCCTGATGATAAGGGCTACACCGGCGAAGGCCAGTATAACGAGTATCAAGGAAGGTGCTGGAAGTCCAAGGAATCCATCATCAGGTGCGGTTGTATCCATCTTCACCACATTGATGCTGGTTGACTTCTGAGCCGGTGAGTAGTCATCTCCGGTAATATCAGCCGTTACCTTGAATGTGGTATCAATGGTCACATTGTCTGCTCCGAACACGATCGAGAACTCTCCGGCCGCATCGGTCACTCCACTGTATTCCTCAAGGTAAGCTCCAAGTCCTGCTGGTGAGACCGTCAGAGTTATGTCCGCATCCACCACTGCATTCTTCGTGATCTTGTCAAACACGATGAAGTTGATGGTCGATGTGTTTCCGGATGGGATAGAGCTGAACTCCTTGCTTATCTCAATTTCGAATTCATTGTTCAAGGTCTTGACGGTGACATCGATGCTTCCTGTTCCTGCTCCGTAGGACACCTTGGCTGCATTGACCACAATGGTCAATGTCCGGGTGGTCTCTGTATCCGGTGCAATGAAGCTTACGGTATATCCGCCAGTGCTCTCATCGTAGTTGGGGGTTCCAAATACTCCTTCTCCCGAGAAGCTCAGGTCAGCACTGCTGAGTGGATTACCATCTATGTCCTCTACCTTTATCTGAAGGTTGATCTCCTCACCGCTTAGCATACCATCCTCGGTCACTGCCAATGGAAGGCTGATGCTAATATCCATTCCTCCTTCCATGATCGGGTTCCTGAGATTGATGAAGGACCAGAAATTATTGATCCCACCAAGGGTCTGAACCCATCCTATGAGGCCTGTTGTATTGTATGCATGGTTAACACGGAATGAAAAGAGTGGTACTGCTGGTACAACATTATTAACGAAGCCCTGTGCTTCCTTGACATATGTCTCTCTCACTTCCGGGTCCATCTGTATATCTGCCAGTTCGATAAGGTGGTCGAAAGGCAAGTAAGAGTAGCTGATGTTTAACCAGTCCTTTGTAAGGTTAACTCCAACAGATGCATCCAGGGTGAACATACCGGTTTCCATATCAATGGTGTATCCTGTTGTTATAACAGTATCATTGTATTTGACCTCGGGTGTGCCCACTATATTGGTGTAGTTCAGGTAGCAGGTCAAGTTTGAATCTAATTTTTTGATCTGCGACTCATTCACTATCTCTATGGTGGGTGCGAAGTTCTGTAAGTTCTCATTGGTGGCAATTCCATCTGAATGGAACATCTCCTTGAGGAAGGCAGGGTCAACTGTTGCCCTATCTTCTGTGAACAGGAACATATCGAAGGAATCTGCCTCGATGTCCACTGTGTGGATCGCGGTGGTATTGGAAATGAGCTCGGTATTGAGACCCATGCTCTGGAACCAACCGGTTATGATGCCTGCCATCACATTTGGTGTCAGGTCTGCCTCAGGAGGCCCCAAGATAGTTAGTGAGAAGGGTGTCTCGTCCGGGCTGTCTCTCCATCCATCTCCATCATAATCATAGTAACCTGCAGCGTTGAGGATCTTGCTAGCCTCTGTCGTGTCATACTCGTACTTGTTCATTGATGAGTTGTACCATGGGATATTGTACTTGCTGACTATGGAGTTAGAAACCTCAAGTCCACCGCCTATGTCGAAGACGGTCAATGATTCCTTGTCCAGGGTGTGGGCAATGGCTTTTCTCATCTCCGGGTCTGCCAGAGGATTGCTGCCTGTATCATTGCAGTTCATTCCGAGATACCAGTAGCTCATTCCATTGCTCCTCTGAACACTGACATTTGCATCCTGTACCAGATTTGTGTAGTTACCGGTTCCGAAAGGTACCTCGACCATCAAGGTCGTGTCATCGGAGGTCAGGTCCCAGGCCAGGAAATCAACTTTGCTCTTTATGATATCAAAGGCCGCCCTGTACATTCCGTTGCGCCTGGCATCATTTTCTGGAAGGTTGGTGTCCTCTGTGTAGTAGGTGTATATGATGGAATCCAGGAATACACGTCCATTGTGGTAATCATCGAAGGCCAGTATAGTTGTCATATCCGAGCCGGTCGAATCAAGTGCAAATGGTCCGCAACCATTCTCCGAGGAAGTGGCTGTGAATCCATCTGGGATCAGCTTGAGGACCAGAGCCTCGCTGAAGAACTTCGAGGTTGGAGCCTTCAGATCCACTATCAGAGAGCTGTTGACCTGTGTCATAGTGTCAATATAATCTATGCCATAGGCTCCGAAGGTGTATTCAATGTCGTCAAGGGTGACGTCCGTTCCGTCATGCCACTTGACCCCATCCTTAAGAGTGATGGTGATTATACTGTCATCCATCTCGTCTATCTCCCATCCACTGGCAACCCAGGGTTCCAGTTCATAGGTATATGGGCTGATCCTTCCGAGAGAATCATACAGTATATCGATTACCTGCATTGCAGGCTCATTTATTGTGTCACTCAATGGGTTGAATGTGTTTGGCTGTTCTTTCAATGCAACACGAAGGTCTCCGCCATATTCTCCACCCAGGATCTGGGCATCAGCATTCATATCTGACTGGAATATAACAGATATTCCGGAAAATACCATGGCCACTATGATAAATGAGGCCATTGCTACCTTCATTGTGCGTGAGGCTAACTTCTCTCTCAACATAAGATTCTCCTCCTAATCGAGTTTATATAACACAGAATTTGTACTACTGGGTAGTACTATCTGATGTATGTGAGAAGGAATATTGTGTCTATATATATACCTTTCCGTCTTTACAAGATTTATATTACTGAAATATACTTAATTATTACATTTTATTGATGGATACCCAAGCCCTAATACCGCAACGTTTAGGTTTGCGGATACAGGGCGTTTTGTGCGGTATTGGCTTGGCTGTCAATAAGGGCTCAGTATCCTCAGCTCACCCTTGTAGATTAACTGTGAGGATACCCCAACGCTAAAGCGTGGGGGAGCCCTCATTTGTTACATTTTGCTGTATTATTATTGACTAGATCTGTGTATATGTGTTTTGTATATGTATGATCTATGTGTGAATGTGTGTGATCCAGAACGGGTATGAATCAGCTTGGCTATGATCCCGTTGATTCAAATGCTAGCTTGATGGCGTGGATGATATCCTCTGTTCCTATCCCGACCAGCTGAACATCATCCTTTTCAGCCTGTTCTATGATCTTGCCCGGAATATCGTCCATGGACATCCCTTTCAACTCATTCTCCAGGCTGGCGATCCATTCCTCCGGATGAATGAAGAAGTCGCCAGTCAGTTTTATGTCAACCAGGATATTACCAGGTACCTCTACCTCCAGCCAAACCTTGATCAGCTTGCCTTCCGGGACCTTGTACACCGAACTACCTTTTGAAATTCCATTCTCTTGTTCCATATTTCTCGCTCCTTATGGTCTTCATCATCTCCCATTCCTCGGATGTTGGTTCACCGGGCTCCAGCTTCACGCCCAAACCCTCTGAGAATCCTTCCACCATGGCCTCTAGTATTCTGTCATCCTGCACTTTCTCACCCAGCATGTCGGAGATGGAGGTCACTCTTTCCTCAACAGCTGAGATCATCTTATCCCTTATCTTCTCATCTGGCACGAGAAGCAGGTCGAACATTGTTCTGACATCCACTGTTCTAAGTATGGTCCCATGTTGGAGAACACTACCCATCCGACGTGTTTGGGCATTGCCGGATATCTTCTTTCCACCCGTGATGATATCGTTTATGGGCTTGAACTCTGAATCTATGCCAAGCCTCTCCAGGCCATTGACTATCCCCTTGCAGAGATAATCGTAGGACTCCAGTATATTATTGGATATGTTCGGATGTCTTTCATCCACGATAACACTGTAAGTGAGCTCATCATCGTGATAGACCGCACCACCACCGGTGATCCGTCTCACCACATCCACTCCCAGTTCTTCGCATTTCCTAATATCCACTTCCTCATTGATGCCCTGGAAATATCCAATGGAAATGGCCTTTGGCTCCCATGAATAAAATCTCAGGGTACCTTCTTTTTTACCCTTATTCAAGCTGAGTACAGCCTCATCCAGTGCCATATTGGAAGCAGCGTCCATTGCCCCGGTCCTTAGCAATCTCCATGTCTCTGTCATATCCAAACCTCTCATCTCATTCGAGCTTTTGAATGTGCAAAACAAGTTTTCACATTCAAATCTCCTCCTTTTTGAGATCTTCCATCCAGGTAATCCACCACCATATCTATAGCTTCTGTTAGTTCTCCCTCGGTAAGCTCTCTCGGATGATTGTAGCGTGGGCCGGAGACCGTCTCATTGTAGAAGGGGCGATTACAATCCGCACACCCTGATGTCTCGAATCCCTGCCCGCAGACCTCGTCCATGTCACAACCATTGGACAATCCGTAAAGGTCCGGTATTCTGGTCAAGCGCCCTTTTTTGAAGCAAAATGAGTCCCTGGATGCCTCCCTGTCAAAGATGAATGCCCGGGTAGCCTGGATGGCTCTGTATCTTGCCAGTTCCGGAGGTCTATCACCCCCCCTCACACCAGGGAATGGAGTGTAGGCGAAGAGGCCGACAGTAATTCCTCTTTCCCTGCACCAGATCATCATGTCCAGCAGATCCTCATCGGTTTCCCCCAACCCGACAATGAGGTGCGTGGTCGTCCTTCCTGGAAATACTTTTGTTGCCCTTTCCAGGGATCTCAGATGATCCTCCCAGGAATATGGATTGCCAACTAGACTACCTTTGATATTCTCGAATAAATTATCATTGGCCGCATCCAGGGCGATCCCCACCCTGTCCAATCCCGCATCCTTGAGCCTGATAAGCTCGCCTTCTTCCAGTGGCCCGACCGCGGCGGAGATGGGCAGGCCAAGATCCTTCAGGTCACCAATGGCCTCCACAAGCTCATCCAGCATCCCATTATATGACAGGGTCTGAAAACACGCTCTCCTGAAATCGTGCTCTCCTTTCCTCAATGGGCCAAGGACATCCTCCCACCTGAACTCGGGCCAGATGACCCTTGATAGATGATCTCTGGACGAGGTATTCTCTATGGCCTGGGTGCAGAAGGCGCAGTTGTTCACACAATTCTCACCCAGCATGATATACAGGGTGGTTGGAGGAACTGACTGGCTGCCTTTCTTGAGGTCGAGGCTGATGGCCGAACCAAGGGATATTCGGATATTCACGGATGCGGATAAGAAGTATATTTTAAATATATTCGCACAATTCCCCGGGGTAGAGTGAATTATCTTGGTAACTTTAAAGGGTATTCTGGTGCATTTACTGCAAAACCACGGGTTCGAGGTATCTGAAAAGGATGATATCCTATTTGGAGAAAAGAAGGACCAGATGGTGATAATGGGTTTCACGGATGAGTGTACGACGGACTTCGTCACCGACATGAACCTCAGGTTCCGGGACAGTAACTCCAATATCATAATCGCATCAATGAAGGACCCTCTGCCAGGGGTCCATGATCTTGCAAGCTCATTCGGCATAACCATATGGGATTCCCGAGACCTGGAGGAAGAGATCGGTTCCATAATCTTCGACCATGTGAATGCTCATGGGGGCTCTACGATCCTTCAATTCAGCGAGATGGTGAAGGCAGAACTCGTTGATCCTCTCCCAGGGGGGCACCAGACCATCGCGGTCGACCAAATCGGAAAGGGAGATTCGGAGATCATTCAGGCTCCATTACTTCATCTCGAGGATGTCAAGGAGATATCCCAGAAGACCGTCAAGGGATTCAAGTACGATCTGGAGCTGGTTCCCCATTTCCTTTATGAGTATCTGTGCATTTACGAGGGGAGGCAGGGAGCCGAGAGGAAATTCACGGGCATACTCATGGTCAATGCGTATACTGGCATCTCCACTTCCATTGATAGAGTTCCTGACCTGGTGGAGAGCATTGACATCCCTCATGTTCGTATCGAGCCAAAGATCGATGAAGAGGAGGCTGGGCGGACTGCCATATCCCGGGTTATCCTGGAGCACACGGAATTGGAGGACATCATAATCGAGAAGGAGCACACGATCATAACCGAGAAAACAGAATTCAAGCCAACCGAAGAGGAGATCACCATCTCTCTCAAAGGCATCATATATGTGCCCGTATGGTGTGTGGAAGGGACCAATGGTGTCATGATAATCAATGCGGCCAGCGGCAAGGTGGTCAGCGAGGAATATTATTCCAAGAAGATCGAGTGAGTTCTGGCCATAGTATTTGTTAGGCCGGGTGCCCAGTGTGTGGTGTGATCATTTGTTAAATGGCTGGAGGATAAGGACCCCGGGTCTGCGTCTCTCGCCCCGGGGGTTGATTGAGCACCTCGCTTAATATCGCGAGGTGTAATGTTTTTGCTAACACATCAGCTGTCACTTGCTAATACATCAATAATAGTACCCC
>JAGLQE010000026.1 GCA_023137005.1 Thermoplasmata archaeon | reverse complement strand
CGCGCACAGGTGGAAGTTATGGAATTTGGACTGAACAAAGAACAGGAGATGATGAGGAACACCATCAGGGAATTCGCCCTGAATGAGATCGAACCCATCGCAGCCGAGATCGACGAGAACGCCACCTTCCCGGTGGAGACCGTGAAGAAGCTGGGAGAGCTGGGCTTCATGGGAATGACCGTGGCCAAGGAATATGGCGGAGCTGGCATGGACGATGTGAGTTATGCCATAGCTGTTGAGGAGATATCCCGGGTCTGTGCATCCCACGGGGTCACAGTGTCCGTTAATAATTCTCTCGTATGCTGGCCCATCAATAAGTTCGGAACAGAGGAACAGAAGCAGAAATATCTCATACCACTGGCCAGTGGCAAGAAATTAGGATGCTTCGGCCTCACAGAACCCAATGCAGGAACTGATGCATCTGGCCAGGCGACCGTTGCTGAGAAGAAGGGCGACAAATACATCATCAATGGCTCCAAGATATTCATCACCAATGGGGCCAATGCCGATGTGGCAGTTATATTTGCCATGACCGACAAGTCCAAAGGAACCAGAGGGATCAGCGCATTCATAATCGAGAGTACATTCCCTGGATTTTCACTGGGGACCATCGAGAAGAAGATGGGAATTAGAGGATCATGCACTGCTGAGCTCGTGTTTGAGAACATGGAAGTTCCCGAGGAGAACCTTCTTGGAAAAGAGGGCAGGGGATTCGGTATCGCAATGGGAACATTGGACGGCGGCAGGATAGGCATCGCGGCGCAAGCACTTGGGATCGCACAGGGGGCACTGGATGCCAGTCTCGTATATGCCAAGGAGAGAGAGCAATTCGGCAGGGCACTGGCAAAGTTCCAGGCAATACAGTGGTTCCTCGCGGATATGGCGACCGAGATCGATGCAGCTAGATTATTGGTGTACAAGGCGGCCTTCGACAAGTGGCAGGGCAAGCCATACACGGTCTCAGCAGCTACAGCAAAACTATTCGCATCAGACATATGCATGAATGCCACCAGGAATGCGATCCAGATACACGGTGGCTACGGCTACATTAAGGATTATGCGGTGGAGAGATTCTACCGAGATGCGAAGATAACTGAAATTTATGAAGGAACATCTGAAGTTCAGAAGATGGTCATTTCAGGAGCATTATTGAGATAGAGGAGGGATTAAATGAACATTATCGTGTGTATAAAACAGGTACCAGATACCACAGACGTGAAGATAGACCCGAAGACCGGGACACTCATCAGGGAGGGCGTGCCAAGCATAGTGAACCCCGATGACAAACATGCCGTGGAGGAAGCACTCCGATTGAAAGAGAAGTTCGGTGGAAAGGTCACAGCCCTTTCTATGGGACCGCCACAGGCCGATGACGCATTGAGAGAGGTATCTGCAATGGGTGTGGATGACCTCATACTGCTTAGCGATAGAGCTTTTGCAGGTGCCGACACCTGGGCCACATCCTATGTTCTTGGCGAGGCGATCAAGAAGATGGAGTACGACCTGGTCATATGCGGTAGGGAAGCCATAGACGGCGATACCGCACAGATCGGTCCACAACTCGCAGGATGTCTGAATATCCCCCAGATAACCTATGTCAAGAAGGTGGAAATAGGCGATGGCAATATCCTTTGCGAGCGCGCCCTTGAAGATGGATACGAGAAGGTGGAGGCATCTTTACCCGCCCTCATAACCGTCATATCCGATCTCAATAAGCCCAGATACCCCTCGGTCGGAGGCATAGTTGCAGCTTACAGGGAGAAGGAAGTGAAGGTATGGAATGCCGAATTCATCGGAGCGGATCCAGAACTTCTGGGCCTGAAAGGCTCACCCACTGAGGTCAGAAAGACATTCGCACCCGAGCCAAAGGGAGATAGTGAAATGCTCGAAGGAAGCATGGACGAAGTGGCCAAACAACTGGTCACCAAACTTGTGGATAAGAATATTCTGAGGTGATTATTGATGTTAAATTTAAACTCGTTGAAATTTAAAGTCAATGAAATTCCGAACTTGAATGCGAGAGCAAAGCGATTGCATTCAAAAACTCGAGAGAATCGAGAGATTCGAAATGGAGGAATTCGATATGCCAAAACCACATAGACCTAAGAAAGGTTCTAGGGGCTACTCTCCACGAAAGAGAGCCAGAAACGAAACACC
>JAGLQE010000259.1 GCA_023137005.1 Thermoplasmata archaeon | reverse complement strand
TACGGCAGTCCTCGAAAACAAGTTCAGAAGTATGGGAACCTCTCAGCCCCATCTTATCCTCCTCCGTGCCCAGCTCGTAGCCAGGTGTTCCTGTGGGAATGACAAAGGCACTGATGCCTCTCGGCCCCTTTGATTTATCGGTTATGGCCATGATCGTGACATAATCCGCGATGGAGGCATTGGTGATGAAGACCTTGGTACCGTTGATCACCCATTCGTCCCCATCCAGAACAGCCATCGTCTGAAGGCCTCCGGCATCCGAGCCAGCACCTGGTTCAGTTAGGGCCCATGCCGCGAACTTCTTTCCTGCGGCCAGATCCGGCACCCACTTTCGCCTTTGCTCTTCAGTTCCTCTCTCGAAAATATGGCCAAGGCCTAGTGAATTGTGAGCTTCCATGACTATTCCGGTCGAACCACAGACCCTTGCTATCTCCTCCAGGGAGATCATGTAGCTTATCTTGTCACAGCCTGCACCGCCGTATTCCTTGGGAGCGGTCAATCCCATGAGGTTCATCTCACCCATTCTGGCTAATATCTCCTTTGGGATATCTCCCTGTTTATCTATGTCGCCAGCTATCGGCTTGATCTCCTTCTCCGCAAATTCGCGGACCGTGTTCCTAAGTAGCTCATGCTCCTTTGTGTAATTGAAGTCCATTGGTTCACTTCCATTGGGCCATAATACAACTTTGGATAAAAATGTAACGAATGAGGACTTAGGGAGAATTCAATAAAATGAAAAGGGCCAGGCCATTTAAGACCTGGCATTTCTTCTGTTCCACTCACTCTTCGGTCAGGAAATCAGCAGGGTCCATCTCCTTCTTCGGAGGCTGATCCACTTCTTGCGGTGCCTGAGCATCCATATCCTGTGGTGCCTCTGGCTCGGTGAACTGTGGTTCTGCTGGAGGAGCATCTTGTGGAGGTAAGGGTTCCATTGGCTCGCCAGGTGGTGGAGGCGGTGGTGCATTAGCATCGTATTGCCCCTCTCCGTAATTCATGTCGCCAGGCTGGTTCGGGTCCTGCCATTCCTGCACTCCAGGCTCATCAACTGGCTTGTCCTTCTTGCCCTTGAGCATGAAGATGATGACAATAACTACAATGATGATAACCACAAGGAACACTATCAGCAGGTTCATTGGTTCACTAGGCATGTCACCCGAGTCATTGGGGTCAGTATCTGCCTCATATTCTTCCAGGTTGGTGGCTCCATCATCATCCGCGTCAGCATCTGCATCATTCACAGCAGGATCTAGATCATTCTCGTATTCGTAGATATTTGGCATTCCATCCCCGTCAAGATCAGCTTCCGCATCATTCACATCCGGGTTCAAACCATTATCGATCTCATACTGGTCTGGCATTCCATCCCCATCTCCATCATAGGAGCCAAGGGCTGCCGTGAAGTTCCAGGAATACGCACTGTACATGCCGAAGCCATCGGAGTTCGTCGCACTGCCTCTGACAATGACATCATAAAGGCCGTTACCCAGGACCTCGGTTGGTGTGAAGGTCATGATAGTATTGTTCCCGGTCCATGAGAAGGTTCCATTGAAGCTCACTCCGTCCTTTGAGAAGTCGAAGGCATTTTCAGTGGTCGTGGTGTTCATGGGCATGTCGAATTCCACAACAACGACCGATGTCACGGGCACAGTTGAGCTGTTCGTTGTTATCGGCGAATGGTCTACGACATCTGGATGATCATTTATGGTAACTGCCAGAATATAAGTACGAGTGTTCTGAACTCCATATATGCTCCCATCCTTAAGGGAGATCGTCACACTTTCTGAGCCAATTCCCTTGGGGTAGTTGAAGGTGATCACATGGTTATTGACCGTTGCATAGGCCGAGTTGGTGGTCACTGTCAAATTATTCCCACTTTTCGTCTCCTCGTCATCGGGATGCACGGTGTAGGCCTTATTGACCTCTGCATCGCATGTTAAGGTGTTAATGTAGCTGGTGAATTCCGGCATATCATTGATCGGCGTGATGTTCACTACAATGTCCCAGGTATCTGAGCCACCATCTCCATCATTTACCGTGATGGTCACATTCTCTTCGTATATGCCACTCAACTCTGGATAAAGGAAGGTGATGATAGAACCATTGACACTGGCAAAGGGTGTGCTGACCGAGTAGGTCATGCCCTCTATTAGGCTGTCAATGTCCGTCACATAGCCGGTCATGTTCACCTGCCTCTCGATGTCCTCCGTGCAATTGATGGATTCCGGGCCAGAAAGAATAGGCGCGTCATTCACCGCGTTTATGGTGACCGGGATGTCCTGTGTTACCACTCCTCCATCATTATTGGTCAATGTCAGGTGGGCGTATCCATCACCAAAGGCATCAGGCACTGGTGTGATGACCAGATCATTGCCAGATATGCCTGCTGTGAATAGGTTGGTGTCCGAGCTGGAGGCTGACCAGGTGAGGTTGGCGGACTCGAGGTAAAGGATGTTGATATTGTAATACACATTAGCTGTGGCACCTGTTGCTGATCCCTGGGTATTGGTATTAACCCAGTAATTGTTTGTTATTGCCGCAACTGGGGGCCCTCTATGTAAGGTTACAGTTGGACCATAAGCTGTTCCGCTCCATTCAACTTGGACAAGCAGATTGTGAACACCATCATAGTTGAATATATCATCCACATCGAACTCGATCCAACCTGTTGCATTATTATGCGTGAAATTCACATTGAAGTAAACATC
>JAGLQE010000258.1 GCA_023137005.1 Thermoplasmata archaeon | reverse complement strand
ATCAAGATATTCCGGGATCTGATGGCATTGGTGACACGCCTTACACTAACATAGGCGGGGGCATGGGGGCACAGGATGATTATCCATTGATGGACCAAGTATATGTAGACCCGTATATTCCCCGCCTCCCCATCAGAATAAACTCCAATGCAGATTTCGACCCAGCACATGGAGTTACCAATGGTAGTGGCACTCCATTGGATCCCTGGATCATCGAGGGCTGGGACATAGATGGAACAGGCTACGGTTACTGTATTTACATCGGAAATACCACTGAGCATTTTGTGGTGAGGGATTGTTATTTACATGAAGCAAACGGTGTCGGAACCACTAACTGGCCCTTCTTTTCAGACATTGCATTGACCCTTTACAATTCCATCAATGGGGTCATTGATAATAACACTGCCCAAAACAATGATTATCGAGGAATTTATCTTTATCAGGATTCATGTGGCAATATCATCAAGAACAATACCGTATCTTCAAATATTCAAATGGGAATAATGTTATCAGCCGACTGCAATGATAATCAGATACTGGGCAATGAGATCACTTTGAATGAATATGGCATATACATGAACATGTGTGAAAATAATACCATTGATAACAATACAGCTACAGATAATTCTGAAAATGGTATCCAGATAGTGAATTATCCGGGATACAATTTCATAACCAATAATGATCTTTCCTACAATGGGAAATCTGGTTTATGCCTCATAAACACAGAGAACGAATTCGTGGATAACAATACGATCCAGAACAATGGAGAATATGGTATCCAGATAGAGGATTCTAGATATCTGACCATGACCAACAATACCATGGTGAACAATGGTGTTTTCGTATGGAGCACTTTCGACTTGCTCCGCGATTGGAACAGCCACACGATCGATACGACAAACACGGTCAATAGCAAGCCAGTGTATTATTGGAAGAACCAGACATCCGGCACCATCCCTGCCGGAGCCGGACAGGTCATACTAGCAAATTGCACAGATATCATTGTAGAAAATCAGGATGTCAGTGATGGCACAGCCGGAATACTTCTGGGATTCTCATCTAATAATACCATAGCAAATAATACAGCAGATTCAAATCAAGGAGATGGTATTGGCCTTTATGATTTCAGTGATGGGAACATGATAGACAACAATATTGTCACGAACAATGAATGGAGCATATTTTTCAATGCTTCCAATAACAACACAATTAAGAACAACACTGTTTCCAATAATGTTTATGGCATTAACATGACAATTTCAAATGACAATATCATCTATCACAACAATATAATTGACAATAGTGTCCAGGCATATGATGATACAGGCACGAATACCTGGGATGACGGCTACCCATCTGGGGGCAATTACTGGGGGGATTATGCAGGCATTGACAATAACAATGGCCCAGACCAAGATATTCCCGGCTCAGATGGCATTGGCGACACACCTTATTCGGACATTGATGGAGGTGCTGGAGCCCAGGATAATTATCCGTTGGTGAATCCTTTCAATGGCACTCTTCCACAACTTGTAGATGCTGCTCCACCAATATCCTCAATAGATCCAATATCTCCCTACTTGCAGGCAACCAGCCCATTGATTCTCACTGCAACTGCTAGTGATGATGACTCGGGTGTGGAATTTGTAGAGATCTGGTACAGGTCCAGATCAGATAATCTAAGTGCGTGGAGCCCAGATTGGACAATGTTCTCAAATGACTCGACACCCGGAGATGGTTGGTCTGTGAACTTCAACTTCCCAGATGGAGAAGTATATTATGAATTCTATTCACGTGCAGGAGATTATATTGGCAAATATGAGAATGCTCCAGGCGTGTATGATTCCCTGTGTAGATACAATACAACAATAACAGGCAATACACCACCAACCATAATATCAACAATACCGGCAAACGGGACAATTAATATCGCACCCGACACCACGATCACCATCCAATTCAGCGAAGCGATGAACCAGACTGCTACTCAGAGCGCGGGCTCCATCACCCCAAGCCCTGGAACTCCAAGTTTCAGCTGGAGTACGGATAACACTACTCTGACCATTACTTTTGCTTCTAATTTGATCCAAAATACTACATATACTGTAACATTCAATCAGTCAGCCTCTGACCTTTCAGGCAATAATATGAGTGCTGACCATGTGTTCACTTTCACCACCTGGCTGGATACTGATGATGATGGAATTCCTGATGAAACAGATCCCGATGATGATAATGATGGGGTAGATGATGTGGATGATTCTGATCCACTGGATCCCCTGGTTACTGATACAGTAGACCCTATTGCAGATGCTGGCCCTGATCAAACAATTATAGAAGGGACGATAGTCACATTCGACGGCTCCGACTCCACGGACAATCTTGGAATTATCAATTACACATGGCTTCTCTTGGATGGAGATGGTCAGATATTCAAATATGGTGTATCACCATCGTACAACTTCACTGTGGCTGGCAATAACTCCGCAAGATTAACAGTAACAGATGCGGCAGGAAACACAGATACAGACACAATGTCGGTAACTGTGCAAGAGCCTCCACTTGATTCAGATGGTGATGGTATTCCTGATGAAACAGACCCTGACGATGATAATGATGGTATACCTGATACTGAGGATGATTTTCCAACAGATCCAGCAGCTTCCACGGACAGTGATGATGATGGAAAGCCAGATGAATGGAATGACGGTTATACCGTAGAAGATTCAATAACTGGTTTGGAAGAGGATCTGGATGATGATGATGACGGATTCCTTGATGTATGGGAGGAAGCCCTGGGAACAGACCCGGCAGATCCGGATGATGCTCCAATGGACACGGACGGTGATGGAATTCCAGATGGTGATGCCACAAATTCAGAGGACTGGATGGACCCTGACGATGATGGTGATACTGTGGATGATGCTGATGACCCTGCGCCCTTGAACTCAGAAATTACCGGTGGTGATGACGATGACCCGCCCAATACCTGGCTCTATCTGATCATCATATTGGTGATCGTTGGTGTTATCGGAGCGATCCTTGTCATGAAGAAAAAGGGCAAGGAACCTGAAGAAGAAGCCACAACTGAGGAAACCGACAAGCCATCAATAACAGAGGATGAGCAAGCTCTGCCAGAATGAGGTAAAATCATTCAATATAGATCCCAGGCTTGAATGGAAACGCTGCATTTTTCTTGTTCTGAGGATCATAGATATCTGGCTCATCAGCCTGGAAGACATTGACCTCGCACTTGAACTCCCTGGAAAGGAATTCGATTGCCGAAGAGAGAACATCTGATTCATCAATGCCACTGGATAATTTCTTCCTGTCGCCATCACTGAATTTGCTAGCGTCCTTCATTATCCGGCCTGCGAGAGAACTCACTTCCTTGGACCTCTGCTTCATATCATTGTCGGCCATGGCCTGTTTCATAAGCTGGCCCATGTCGATACGGCCATTCTGAAGTAGGTCGAGGCCCATTCCAAAGAGGGTTTTCTTCCATTCCGGGGCAATGTAGATGCATATCCTGGCGGGGGTCATGCCAGTCATCTTCAGGATATCCGAAACATCTGCCTGAACATCTCTGACATAATTTTCAGCCATGAGGACATTCTCATCCATCTTGAACTCGCTGGCCTCAGGGAAATCCGCTGTTGATACGATGCCCTCCCCTCCCAACATCTCCCACAGCTCCTCGGCTATGTGGGGTGTGAAGGGTGCCATCATCCTGAACCAGGTATTGAGGGCCTTCTGGATGGTCTGGGAATTGCTTCCCCCTCTTCGGACATACCATCGGATATCGCTCATTATCTCGAAGAAGATGCGGTTGGATGCCTCTCTCAACTCGAAGTTGTCAAGAGCCTCCCTCACATACAGGATGTGACTGGACATCTTGGAGTTCAGCCATGAGTCCAGGTATTCATCGGGTTTTCCTTCCATCTCCATCAGCTCATTGGCAAAGCCCCATATTCTCTCCAATCTCTGGCGGCCATTGAAAACACTGGCCTCATTCCATTCCACGTCCACGAAGGGATTGGCTATATGGGAATAGTAAAGTCTCATGCCGTCCACCGTGAACTTGTTGGCTGCATCGGGGATGGGCTCGGCCCCGCCCTTGGACTTGCTCATCTTCCCACTCTTTCCAGATATCCACCAGTTGACCATGATGCCCCTGGGCCAGTCCGTCTCGGGAAGGATGGCCGCATGGTTCATCAGGAAGAGCGGGAAGTGCACGGTCATGTGCTCCTTTCCTCCAAGGTTGACATCCAGAGGATACCAGTACTCGAAGTCCTTTCTAACTTCTTCCAGGGTTTCTGATGGAATTCCTGTGCTTTCAGATACACTAGGAATGTCTCCTTTTCCAAGGAAGGCGAGGTCAAAGAAAGCGTCATCCAGCTGTTCTTCCCTGATCTTGCCATTATTAATATAAGGAGATATTATATAAAAGGCAGAATATAATGTAGAATCCGATATGGGTTCGATTATCCAGCGTTCGTCCTGGGGAAGTCTGGTACCAAGCCAATTACCCAATCTGGTGCACGCCCTCTCCTTGAACCAATCAAGGGTCGCGGGCATACTTTCCTTGTATTCCCTGGGCAGAATGTTCATCTTGGGGACAAAGGCCTTTGCCGCCTCGGTCACTTTCTCGTTGCCATAGTCAATGAACCACTGGTCGGGTATCTTTTTCATTATCACTTTCTCTCCGCAACGGCAGATGACCAATTCTGAAAGATCGTGCATGATATCGGCCACACCGATATCCAGCATCATTTCTTTAACTTGATCTTTGGCAATGCTCACCGTGAGGCCAGCATACTCTCCGCAGACATCGCGCATGATACCCGTGTGGAAACCTGCCTTGTAAATTTCCTTGGTGGCCTCCTCCAGACGCGGGTCAGCCTGATCCGTGATACCCATCTTTTCCACTATCTCGACACCCGGATTGTCACCGTATCCCTTGGATCGGATTATCGGGATGGGCTTGATTGCCTTCACCATCTCGATGTCGATCCCGAACTTCTCGCATGTGGCCGGGTCATTCATGAGATCGAGCAGGGCGATCCAGTCATAAGGCGCGTCCGACGGAACACTGGTCACGAGGCCAGTACCATAATCCGGGTTGGTGAAGGATGATGGTAGAATTGGGATCTCCCTATCGATGACCGGGGCCGTCACGATCTTGCCAATGAGGTCTTTTGCGGGAACTTTGCCAATGATCTCCACACTATCTTTCTGGAAGCTCAGTTTCTCGGCTCCCTCTGGGCTGAGTATCCAGACCTCGCCATTGACCCTGGCTCTGACATATTCCACATCGGGATTGGCCCAGAAATTGGTCTGGCCGTAAACTGTCTCGGGTCTGAGAGTGGCCGCGACCACGAACTCATCACCCATCTTGAACTTGAGGAGGGTCCATTCCTGCTTTTCCGCATTGCCGCCCTGGGAAATATCGGTCTCGGAAGCGTCAACAGCAACTGGCCCGCAGTTAAGACATGCCGAGCCAAAATATGGCTTCTGGATCAACATACCGGCCTTGTCCAGCTTCCTGAACTGCCACTGGATGAACTTCTGGTATCCTGGGTCTACAGTGGTTGTAAAACAATCATAGGCGGCCAGGAATCCGAATTTCTTCCAGTAATCGTCAATGTAAACATCTGTGAAGAACTTGACAACTTCCAGTGGATCCTTCAATCTCTCAATAGTGGCATCGTCGCATCCATTGGCCTTGAGCATATCGATATGCCCTGGAATATTTCTCTCTATCTTGCGGGAGAAGGCCTGGGCGATATTACCACTCGGGTGAGCGCCAACAGGAAATAGAACATTATAGCCGTCCATCCTCTTGAACCGGGTTATGATATCCGAATAGGTGTAGCCCCGCATGTGGCCGACATGAAGATACCCGGACATTCCGGGATAGGCGAACATGAGGAAGAACTTCTTCTGGCCGGGGACTGGCTTGGGGTGACATATATCGGAATCGAACCAGCGCTGTTGCCATTTGGCCTCCACCGAGGAGGCATCGTATTCATCTGCCATTGAAAGACCAGAAAATGGGAGGGCATAAAAGGTTTATCCTACTGGAGGAACCACCAGTAGGGGCAGTAATTACGGTATCACCCAATTATATACCCCGGTCGAATAGATCCAATATGCCTGGCCTATCTGGAATGCATCTCCATCCGGCATGGGCTCGATGCCATAGGCCGCGGCCCCATTATATCTCTCTATCATTGTGACCATGGGGTTGGAATCGGTTTTCAGGTCACCCGCGGTATAGCCCTCGATCTGTGATGGGAAGCCCACCATGTTCCAGCCAGGCTGGAGGGTGATCATGGCCCCTACAGGGGCAGGTCCACTCATGCCCATTGTCAGAATATTATCTCCGGTATTATCTGTGACCAATATCCAGATCCCCATTG
>JAGLQE010000257.1 GCA_023137005.1 Thermoplasmata archaeon | reverse complement strand
AACAAGGAGGCCTTCACTATCTTTCACAATCTTGGATTTGATAAGGTTGGGACCGTAGAGCTATTCATGGAATTGAGTGAAAAACCAGGGGACTGGAAGCCTGGAGCCAAACTTCACGACCTTGATTTCGAGTATTGAAAATTTAATATATCCCAAGGCCATTGACCATATCATATGACAGATATCCAGATAGAAGGTGCTGGCACGATGAAGGCTGGGAAGATACTCTGCCTTTTGCGGAGCTACAAAGCCCATGCAGAGGAAATGGGCAATACCCCATCTAAAAAGCCAGACTTCTTCATCAAGCCCTCCACATCAATTATATTCAATGATGAGAATATTATTATCCCATCAGCTTCCAAGGAAGTACATCATGAGGTAGAGCTGGCCGTGCTCATCGGCAAGAGAGGAAAGGATATTCCAGCCTCCCAAGCCATGCAATATGTGCGGGGTTATGGAATTCTCATTGATGTGACGGCCAGGGACATTCAATCCAGGGCCAAGAAAATGGGGAAGCCATGGGCCATTGCCAAGGGCTTTGACACCTTTGCCCCGGTATCTGATTTTGTACTCAAAGAGAGGATCGAAGACCCACATGATCTGGAGATCTGGCTGAGGGTGAATGGAGAGATAAGGCAGAGGTCCAATACCTCTAAACTTCTTTTCAAAATACCCGAGATCATCGAATTCATCTCATCAAAAATGACACTGGAGCCAGGAGATATTATCGCGACTGGCACACCCGAAGGTGTTTCAGAGATCCTTCCAGGAGATGTGGTCGAGGCCTGGATCGACGATATCGGGATGCTGAGAGTGGGAGTGGAGTAGCAATGAGGGCTCCCCTCGGCTAAAGCCGGGGGTATCCTCTAAGTTAATCTGGAAGAACGAACCGAGGATACTGAGCCCTTATTGAAGTTCAACTCAAGTCAATACCACAGGCGCTCTGCGCCCGTATCCACAAACATGAATGCTGTGGTATTGGGCTTGAGGATGATTCAATAAATGAGCATGGCATTTACTCTGTAAACATGCCCCGCCTGAAGAAAATCGTGGCCTCGGATCAAAAGATCATCAAGCCCTCACAGAACTGTTCTGGCCTAATGGCAGGAATAGTAACCTGAACCATATTCCCCGCCATAGTGCATATGATCCTCGCATTCGTCATAATGCTCATGCCCTATTTCTTCACAATACTCACTGGTTTCCCCGTAACCCGTTTCATAATTCTCTTCACAGTATTCATGAGCTTCACCGTATTCGTAACACCCATGATCATCACCGAAATTACCATCATCATACATCATTCCCATGTGCCCTATGCCCAATATTCCATTGTTCAAAGTGCCCAGCACGAACATGCTCGAGGCCCCCAATGCAATGAAACTCAATGCTATCAAAGTAGCTACAAATGCTTTTTCCATCATATCACTTAACTATAGTTAATGTTGATAGAGATATATTAATGTTATGCCTTACCCAGATACAAGTAAATCCACCAAGATACAAATTAGTGAAAGGGTTTATATTGTCACGATTCTTATTATTTTACAATGGTTAAGGAAGAGAAGGATACTGAACAGAATGCAAAGGAAACCACCAATATCAAGATCGGCGGCATGTCCTGCGCCGCATGTGTAAAGACCATCGAAAATAGCCTAGCTAAGGTAGATGGTGTCCGGGAGGTCAGTGTCAATCTCAGTTCTGAAAAGGCCTATATCACCTATGATCCTGATATCGTGGAGATCAAGGCTCTCAAGAAGACCATCACGAAGTCTGGCTACCAGTTCCTGGGCATGGAGGGCGAGGAGAACGAAGCTCTTGAAAAAGAAGCACACGACAAGAACCTCCGCGATAAGCAGCTTCGATTCATTATCGGCTTTGCCATTTCCCTCCCACTCATGGCCATGATGTATCTGGATATCATGCCGCCCTTTGGTATTTCGATGCCGCATTTCATGCTGTTCATTACCCTAATTCCATTCATCTATGTCAGCTGGCCGATATTTCGACAAGCATCCATGTCCCTTCGTATGAAGAACCTGGACATGGACGTCATGTACTCCATGGGAATAGGAGTGGCATATGGCTCCAGCCTGCTTGGTACTTTTGAAATTGTGCTGACCCCGGACTTCATGTTCTACGAGGCCGCGCTGATGCTGGCCGCCTTCCTCATGCTAGGGAGGTACATGGAGGCGAAGGCGAAGGGGCGTACCAGCGATGCGATAAAATCCCTCATGGGATTGAGAGCGAAAACAGCTATCGTCATCCGCGATGGAGAGGAGATCGAGATAGACATCGACCTTGTCCAGATAGACGATATAATTCTGGTAAAGCCGGGTGAGAAGATACCGGTGGATGGAATTGTAGTGGGTGGGGAAAGCTATGTAGACGAGTCCATGATAACCGGAGAGCCAGTACCTGTAATGAAGGCAATGGATGCCCAGGTGGTCGGAGGCACCATCAATAAGAACAGTATCCTAAGGATCAAGGCCACGAAGGTCGGAAAGGATACCGTGCTGGCACAGATCATCAAACTTGTGGAGGATGCACAGGGTTCCAAGCCAGATGTGCAGAGATTGGCTGATAAGGCAGTCACATGGTTCATCCCCATCGTGCTGATGATCGCAATTACCTCGGCCAGTATATGGTATTTGCATGATAGCGACCTCCTTAATGCCCTCACGGTTCTCATCTCCATCCTGGTGATAGCATGCCCCTGTGCATTGGGCCTGGCAACACCGACGGCAGTCACAGTCGGCCTGGGCAGGGGGGCCGAGCTTGGCATCCTGATAAGACGAGGGGATGCACTGGAAACATCAGGAAGGCTTACAACAGTTCTATTTGATAAGACTGGCACCCTCACGAGAGGTAAGCCAGAAATTACAGATATGATCTCATTTGGCATTTCCGAGGATGAGCTATTGGCCATAGCGGCCAGCGTGGAGAAGAACTCACAGCACCCTCTGGCTGAGGCAATTGTAAAGGCAGCTCTCGATAGGAAAATGGACATTGGAGAGGCCAGGGACTTTGACACATTCGGGGGCAAGGGGGTCAAGGCCAGTATTGGCGGAGATGAGATATTTATCGGTACCAGCAAATTCCTTCAGGAGATGGGGATCGATACAGAGGAAGACACCGCGAGCCATATGGCCGAGCTGGAGAATGAGGGGAAAACAGTGATCATGGTAGCATCGGGTAATTCACTAAAAGGACTCATCGCCATAGCTGACCAACTGAAGCCAACCACCAAGGAAGCCATCCAGAAGCTCAGGGAAATGGACCTGGAGGTGGGGATGGTGACAGGAGACAATTCACGAACCGCGAATGCCATAGCCAGCCAGATAGGTATCGGAACCGTATTCGCCGAGGTATTGCCCGGGGACAAAGCAAGCAAGGTGCGTGAACTTCAGGAGCAGGGAAAGATCGTGGCCTTCATTGGGGACGGCATAAACGACGCTCCGGCCCTCGCACAGGCGGATGTGGGCATCGCCATAGGGAGCGGGACAGATGTGGCCATAGAGAGCGCGGACATAGTCCTAATGAAGGACGACCTCATTGATGCTGTGGGTGGGATCAAACTCAGCCGCAAAGTTATGACCCGGATCAAGCAGAACCTGTTCTGGGCCTTTGCCTATAATTCAGCTCTTATTCCGGTGGCTGCCGGGGTGCTTGTTCCACTGGCAGGGATACACTTCCGTCCAGAATTCGCGGGCCTGGCCATGGCAATGAGCTCGGTTACCGTTGTAAGCCTGTCACTCATGTTGAGGAAGTATGAGCCAAAGTAATGATAAAAAGCGAAGCCTTGATGATGATCATGATGATATGATCAATAGGTAACTACCCAGGTGGTGTCTGTATCAACATAGATCCAGTATCCATTTCCAATTATCATGATATCCGAATCTGCCAATAACTCCTGCGAGTATTCGGCTGAAGAGCTATAACCTTCTATGCAGATAGCCCCGGTCTCTGCCTTGACCTCGGCAACCGTCATATTGGCCAAAGTCGGGAAGCCCACCATGTTCCAACCAGCATAGAGTGTTATCTCTGTTGAGATCGGGGTCACACCCGAGAACTCCAGGAAGCCATCCCCGGGCTCCGAGATATTTATCCAGAATCCCATTGTATTGTCGAGTGTAAGCAAATTATTGAGAATGAGAGGTTTGAAGGTATCATAGGACTTCCAGTGATTGACAGTGTCAGTTGTATCATACCACAGTACCCGGTCCCACTCTGTTGTTCCACCACAGTCGTCCAAGACATCCAGTATATCATTGGTGGGAGTAATGCATGGGATGGAGATGAGGTTCCAACCCAGATGAACTGGAATGATGAATGTGGTAATTGACTGATTGGCGACCATGACACTGCCCATATCTCCCCAGTTACCCAGGGCATCCTGGAAATGCACGTAGAAGATGTGGTTCTCGCCCTCAGCCCAGCCGGATATATCTATCAACTCCATGGCCCCCTCATAAGAAGAATCAAAGCCAGCATCCATCGGGGACATGGATATCCCGGTACCATCGGGTCCGACGACATCAATGAAATATTCCACAGCTATTACATTTGATCCTCCGGTTGCAGACTCATCTCCGTAGGCCGTCAGTTCGAAGGTACCATTGTTAGTATAGAGAACAGGCCCCTCACCATCTGCCCAGGGCCCAATGATCTCGGGTCCGATATCTATGCCTTGTAGATGGATCGTCACATAGGTCCCAACAGACTGCTGGCCATTGCCTTGATCATCGGTTCCATACACGTAAATATCATAGGTTCCAACAGGCCATGTTGAAATGTCGATGAGCACGGTCGCATCCTCGACATAGTTATCGAAAGCTCCATCAGCAGGAAGCATCCAGGAATCTGACCAATTGCCCAAACCTACTGTATAATTCACCGCATTTATGGCTGAAAAGCCCAGTAGCTCATCGCTCAGCGTCGCATTAAGGGTTATCAGAGGAGTGAGCGCAGGATCCAACCAAATCTCATCCACCCCGTTAATCGTCGTTGTAAGATCTACCGTGACCGGTGCCTTATTATCCTGTATATCCACAGTAACTGATACCCCGGATGTGAGATTATCATTTCCAATTGAATCCGAGCCGTAAATGAAAAATTCATGAATTCCGGCAGTGTAGGTTTCGAAATCCAAGGGCAGAGAGAAGGTCTCATCAGAGGTGTCCAGGCCAGTATCACTGACCATGAATAACTGAGAAGGCCAGTTAAGGAGGCCATCTGTGAAAGAAGCCGAACTTATTATGCTCCCTCCTCGACCAGTATCGCTGATCCAGGCAGTGAAGAGGCCAGTTCCGTCCAGGTCTGTTATGAGATGATCTGAACCATTGATAAGGAACTCCATTATGGCTGGCTCCAGATCGTCAATGATGGTCAATGTAGCATGGGCCACTGATGTAGCCTGATAACTGGGAGTGATATCCCAGCCGTAAACATAAAGTTCATATGTTCCAGGTGGCCAGCTTGAAATATCTATGGTGGTATTGAGGTTTTCCATTGGAGAGGAAAAGGCACCGTCTGTGGGATAGATCGGGCTGGAGGGCCAGTTCACATAACCTATGGTGTAATTCGCACCACCGATATTCGTTCCTCCGTGCAATGTGTCATCAATAACAGCCGTGAGGGTTATTACCGTGGCCTCCGCATTTCCCACCGAGAATGAGGTAAGGCCATTGATCTGGACATCAGATATTACAGGAGCCATATCATCATGGATGATCAAAGTAGCATACCCGGAATTATCAAGGTCATAGTTCAGGCCAGTATCCCAACCATAGGCGTAGAGATAATAGATCCCTGGAGCCCATGAGGAAATATCGAATGTGAACACGAACTCCTCGACCGCAGTGTCCAAAGTGCCAACGGGAAGCATCATTGATGAGGGCCAGTTGTCTTGGCCAATGGTGGTATTCGCACCTGCTATGATATCTCCTCCATAGGCCGTGTCATTGATGGTCGCCTTGAGATCGATCAGTCCTGCAGTGCTGGCATTGACCTCGAAGACCACCATGCCTTCTATATTGACATTCTCAACCATTGGAGCCAGATCATCATAGATGACCATGGTCGCATAGGCTGAATTAGCAAGGTCATGATTCAATTCATCATCCCAACCATAGGCATAGAAATAATAAGTCCCAGGCTCCCATAAAGAAATATTAAATGTATATTCAAATACCTCGACAGCGGAATCCAAAGTGTTAATTGGAGACATTGCTATTGAGGGCCAGTTGTCTTGGCCAATGGTGAAGTTCGCACCTGCTATGACCGTTCCTCCATAGGCTGAATCATTGATCGTGGCCTCTATGTTTACCAGTCCGGCGGCGCTCATATTGATCTCATAGACTCCCAGGCCTTCTATATTGACATTCTCAACCACAGGAGCCAGATCATCGAGGATGATCAGAGTGGCAAATGCAGAATTATCAATATTGGAATTCAGAAGGTCATCCCAACCATATACATATAAGTAATAAGTTCCAGAAGCCCATGAAGAGATGTCGAATGTGATCCCGAACTCCTCGACAGGAGTGTCCAAAGCATTGACAGGAAGCATCATTGAAGAGGGCCAATTGTCCTGACCGATGGTGACATTTGCACCTGCTATGAGATTATCTCCGAGCCCTGTGTCATTGATGGTCGCCTTGAGATCGATCGACCCGGCAACACTCACATTGACCTCATAAACAGCCATTCCTTCGATATTGACATTCTCGACTACGGGGGCTAGATCATCGTGGATGATCAGAGTGACATATGCAGAATTGCCAAGGTTATAATTCAGTCCATCATCCCAGCCATATACGTATAAGTAATAAGTTCCAGGCTCCCATGAAGAGATCATGAATGTGAACCAGAATTCCTCTATGGGAGTGTCCAGAGCACCGCTTGCAAACATCTCTGTTGAAGGCCAGTTGTCTTGGCCAACGGTTATATTCGCACCTGCTATGAGATTACCTCCATAGTCTGTATCATTGATGATCGCCTCGATATTTACCTGTGTTGCGGTACTCGCATTGACCTCGAAAACAGCCAGACCTCCGATATTAACATTTTCAACCACTGGCGCCAGGTCATCCTGGATGGTCAGGGTCGCATGCTCGGTGGAAGTGTCATTGTTATAGCCCATCATATCCCAGCCGTACATGTAAATATCATATACTCCCGCATCCCAGCTGGATATGTCTATAGTGGAAGTGAAGTTCTCATAAGGCGTGTCAAGGATATCATCTGGAAGCATGGGGGTGCTGGTTGGCCATTCTGTAAATCCAATGGTGTAATTTGCTCCGCCTATTATCGAATCACTGCATCCCCAGTCATCCAAGGTGCCGGTAAGATCAACAGTACTGACCATAGAAAGTGGAATGGTGATATTACTTGAACCATCCAGTAGTACATTGGATACTTCAGGAGCCGCGTCATTTATGATTATTATCGTAACAAAGCATTGGGATGTGATATTATTGTTGCCAGCAGAATCATTAGCATAGATGTAAAGGTCATAAACTCCGGGAAGCCATGCTGTGATATTGATGACACTCTGTAAAGCTTCCTCATCCGTATTCAGGCCTGTGAAAGCGTAAAGTGGCAGGAGTGCGTCCCAATTATTCTCACCAATGGTCATATTTGCACCAGCGATTATTGATCCGCCAGTTGTATCATCACTCACCACAGTAATTACCTTGGCCCTAAATGCTTCAGATGAAAGAACAGTGAAGGTAGATACGCCCTCAACCATTGCAATCTGGATCTCCGGAGGAACATCATCGATTATTTCCAGAGTTGCATTTTCTGAGGATGAGGTATTTTGATGACCTGCTAGATCTGTCCCATACACATAGAGATTATGGTATCCTGCATCCATTCCTTTAATGTTCACAGTGCCCTCGACCTCCTCTACATAATGATCAAAGGTACCGTCAGCGGGTCCCATTTCTATTCCAGGTAGACCCTCAAATTTCCAGGTATATTCAGCTGAACTGATAGGACTGTATCCTCTTTCCGTGTCATCTATGGTGGCTGAAACATTCACTGTATCTGCCTCTGAGAAGAGCACAGAAAAGTTTGATCCACCTTCGATCATAACATTCCGGGTGGACGGATCCACGAAGTCAGGAAGGAACATGTATCCGACCCATATGCCACTCCCTCCTGCTGAGCTGTTTGCTGTAACAATATCCATAAGTCCATCCATATTGATATCTGCCAACTCAATGCACTTGTAATCGCCCTCTTGTATCAGACCAAGGGATGCTGGAAGCCAGCCTCCTTCATTCTGTTTGAACACAGAGAGGCCGCTATTCGAATCATGGGAACCTGTGCACACATCGATATAGCCATCAATGGTGATATCGGCCACAGCTAATCCACTGCTGAGATCATCCAATGCACCACCCCATTGTGTCCACTGACCATCACCGTTATTTAGCCATATATTTGTCCCACTCGCATCAATAGAAGAAGCAATGATATCCAATGCACCATTATTATCGATATCAGCTAATTCAACACTTATGTAATTGCCTGGACTCGATGGCAGACCATTTGAATCTTCCACCCAACCATTGGAATTATCACCTAAGAAAACACATAATCCCCCATTGGCTCCAATTATGTCCAGGCTACCATCATGGTTGATATCACCAATACAAAGATCATAAAATGTATCGCCGAGAGAAAGATTTGCAGCAAGGCTCCACGACCCCGTACCGCTACCACCATATATTTCAATACCAGCTCCCTCTCCAGAGCCAACTACGATATCCGCATCGCCGTCAATATTGAGATCAGCGACCTCGACACTGAGCCAATAGCCAGAGGGTAAAGAGCCAGATGAATCCTGCCAGGCGCCCGCGGCATTGCCCGACACTGCATACAAGCCAGTATCACCGGCCATCACAAGATCTGGCTTCCCATCATGGTTGAAATCAGTTGTCTCGATATCATGGAGTTCTCCAATGCCAGTATAGGGTGGCCATTGTGTCCATGGGGCCCCCCCTGAGCCAAGCCAACATTCGGCACCATCAGATCCTGTCGCATAAAGAATATCCTGCTTACCATCCAGGTTCATATCAAATACTTCAATGTCATTTATAATAGCAGATGTTGGGGGGGCAGGTTGGGATGACCAGTTGGTTATGGTCCTGTTAACAGAAGAACTGTAAAGATGAAGACCTGTGAATAGATCTACCATACATATCTCAAGTTGGGCATCATTATCTAGGTCTCCAACTGCAATTCCCATATTCCCATTGTAAAAGCCATTGGTGATATTGGATTGAAGATACCAATCATTCGCGCCTCCACCAGTCCAGATAGAGTTAATGGTTGATCTACTAGACGCTATGATGTCCAT
>JAGLQE010000256.1 GCA_023137005.1 Thermoplasmata archaeon | reverse complement strand
TGACACTGCCTACCTTGACCTCGATGTCCTCTGATTTCCTCAGGAAGGATATCGCACCTGCATCGCAAACTCTCTCGCAAGAGCCGCATCCCACGCAATTGTCATAATTGATGGAATACACAATGGGAACTGCCTGGGGAAATTCAATTGAAATTCCCTTTCTCATGGACAGCTTATCGTCAAAGGGATTGATGACCTCAACAGGACAGGCAGTGGCGCAATCACCACAGCCAGTACATTTGTCTGGATCAACATAGGCTGATTTTCTGTAGACATGGGCCGTGAAATCACCTTTCTCGCCCTCCAATGACATGACCTCGGCATATGTCATCAATTGTATGTTCGGATGCCTGGCCACCTCCACCATCTTGGGCGCGGCTGTGCATATTGAACAGTCATTTGTTGGAAATGTCTTGTCCAGCTTGACCATGTTTCCTCCGATGGTGGATGATCTCTCAAGCATGACGACCCTGTAGCCCTTGTCCGCTGTGTCCAGAGCTGCCTGCATACCGGATATTCCGGCACCCACGACGAGTACATCGCTCTCTATTTTCCTGTCTCCCACCCTCAATAGATTGGACGAGCTGGTGATGTCCTTTACTTCGACCTCGTTCTCTTCAGCCTCAAGCAATGCTAATTCTGGAGGGACCATCAGGTAATCGTCTTCTAGGTCCACTTCCTCGTAGTATTGCTCGAAGTACTCATTCTGGTCTTGCATTCTTACCCGCCTCAAGGCCTCTTTCAAAGGCATTTATATTTAGATCCATGAACTTCTTTGGGACACTGTCCATTACAGCTTTCTTCACTGCTTCATCGGAAACTCCGAAGTCGTATACTCCGGTCAATGCTCCGACCATGGCGATATTTGTCACAATTTTATTTCCCAGTTCCTCGGCTATCTTCTGGGCCTGTATCTTGTAGACCGGCCTGCCAACATCGCTCTGGGTGACCAGGTCTGGGTCGATGATCAGAATTGTATCATCACGGCAGTCTGGAAGATATGAGTTGAAGGCCTCCTGGGCCATGGCAACGAAGAGATCGATGCTGGTTGGCCTCGGGTATCCGATCGTCTCGTCCGAGATTATCACCGCGGTCTTTGCAGCCCCGCCCCTGGCCTCTGGACCATAGGACTGGCTCTGCACTGCATTGTAATCATCGAACACGCAAGCGGCCTTGCCTATGATGAATCCTGAAAGGATCACACCCTGGCCGCCGAATCCCGCTACCTGTATCTCATGTTTCACGTTACACACCTCCGATTATTGAAGTAGATGCTAGGGGAAATTTCCATAAATTGGAAATTTCGAGTTGAATGCTGAGCGAATGCGAAGTCATTCAAACACCTCCCCATTTCTTGTCATCATTTGCCATTAGGTTCTTGATCTGTTCCTCGTAGGCCTCGAAGAAGCCCACTTTCTTGATATGCTGGAACACACCGATCTTGATCTTGTCTTCAAGTGCGGCTTTCTCGGCCTCGGTGCCGTAATCATTTATCTTATCATATTCCTCAGCCAGCATGGTGTGGTCATCGTACCATTCCCATAATTTCTGTATATTACCCAATTTGTTCCTTCGACCATAGGCCGTTGGGCAGGGTGACATGAGCTCGATAAGGGAGAATCCCTTGGTCTCTATTCCTTCTTTTATGGATTTTATAGGCTGGTATGGGTAGGAAACAGGCCATCTGGCGACATAAGCCGCTCCCAGCGCCTGTGCCAGATTACTGATATCGAAGGCCCCCTCCAAATTACCGTGGGGCGAGGTCGTGGCTATCGTGCCTTTTGGTGATGTTGGAGCCACCTGGCCTCCGGTCATTCCATAGATGAAGTTGTTCAGGAGAATCACCGTAATATCAATGTTCCTTCTGGCTGCATGAATGAAGTGGTTACCACCAATTCCGGTAGCATCCCCATCTCCAGTGAACACTATTACATCCAATTCGGGATTGGCAGCTTTCACGCCAGTTGCAAAGGCAATGGATCTTCCATGCGTGGTATGCAGTCCGTCAGCATTGATATATCCCGGTATTCTGGAGGAACATCCTATCCCCGAGGCAAAGACGATCTTGTCCATGTCCAGTTCAAGTTCCTCGATAGCCCTGAAGGTATAATCCAATGATGAACCGTGGCCGCATCCATTACAGAAGATGGTTGGCAGCATGCCTTTTCTAAGGTATTTCTCACGCAATACGCCCATGTCCGGCATTTCTTTCTCACTCATTTTAGACCCCTCCACTTTGAATCTCTAGAGCTTTTTGGCTCTCTCATTCCGAACCTCTCGGTTCCCTCGAGCTTTTGAATGCGCTCCTTACAGTCGCTCATTCAACCGCCTCCTCTAGATATTTCAAAAGCTCAATTGGAAGATGCATCACTCCGCCCACCTTTGGAGCCATCGTGACCTCGCAATCCTTTGCCGCGAACTCCCTGATCGGATGTACCATCTGGCCCAGGCTCATCTCTGGAACGATTATCTTATTCACTTTCTTTGATAGCTCGTAAATGACCTTCTCCGGGAAGGGCCAGACCAGTTTCAATCTCAGCATTCCTGCCTTTATTCCTTTCGCTCTGGCCATCCTGACCGCGCTTTCTGCCGGTCTTGCAGAAGCCCCATAGGTTACGAAGACCACTTCCGCATCGTCCATCATGATCTCCTCGACATCGGTAAGCGCCTCGCGGTCATCAGTTATCTTGGTTATCAGGCGATTGATGAGCCTCTCGTGGTCCGGCTGTTTGTCTGTTGCCGGGAAGCCCATGTCATTGTGTGTGAGTCCAGTAACATATGGGTGGTAACCGCTTCCGAATGTCGGGAAGTCTGGCACCTTGCTACCTGGCTGTGTCTGGGATTCGGAGAAAGGAATGAACTTATCCTTGTCGATGGTAGCCTCGACCCTCTCGATAAGCTCCATCTCATCCTCGTCGGGTATGATCACTTTTTCTCTCAAGTGGCCCACTTCTCCATCCATCAACAGAACAACTGGATGCCTGTATTTCTCGGACAGGTTGAAGCACTCGATGGTCATGTCCAGGCATTCCTGGACCGTGCTTGGACAGAGGGCGATGGCCATCATGTCACCATGGCTGCCCCAGCGTGTCTGCATCATGTCGCCCTGGGCTCCCTGGGTTGGCTGGCCTGTTGAAGGGCCAGTCCTCTGGACATTGACGATCACACAAGGAGTCTCGGTCATTATGGCATAACCGTAATTCTCCATCATCAGGGAGAATCCAGGACCGGATGTGGCTGTCATGGTCTTTGCACCACTCCAGGCACCACCGATTATGGCGGCCATACTGGCGATCTCATCCTCCATTTGAATGAAACTTCCTCCAGCTCTGGGAAGCATGCGGGCCATACCCTCAGCAACTTCACTGGCCGGGGTGATAGGGTATCCTCCAAAGAATCCCACTCCAGCCACCAATCCGCCATAAGCGGCCGCCATATCTCCCATTATGAACTGTTTCTTGCTTCCCAAGATCTTTCTTATCCTAACCGGGTCACGCACGTATGTCATTTACTTACCCTCCTTAAATGATTCAACTCTTATTATATTGATATTAATCAGCGCAAACACCTCCTATGATGAGTTTGCACTCCTTTTCTTCTTCTTTCTCTTCTTTCGTCACTGTGATGGCAAAATCTGGACAGAGGAGTTCGCATAATCGACACTGATGGCATTTATTATCCTCCTTCAAGCGCGGGACACGAACTCCCTTCTTGTTCATAATTTCAGATATTTCCAGTGCCTCCACTGGACATCTCTTGACACATATCTCGCAGCCTTTGCACCAGTCATCCAATATCTCTATCATTTGACAACCTCACAATATGTCCAATGCCCTTGCAAGGGCTTCCTTGCCTCTGTATTCAGGCAGGATTATCGGGGCCTTTCCCTCGTGCTTGAGGCCGGCCTCCTCCACCGTCTTGTTGAATTTGTCAATATGGTCCAGTGACAACGTGCCAACGGTTCTGGTCTTCACATACTCCGCCATGAAGATACCGGCCCGCCTACCGAAGACATTGAAACCAAGGAGCGAATTGCCCATCAGCCTGTTCTTTCCATGGACACCGCCAGTGACCTCTCCGGCTGCAAACAGTCCCGCCACATTGGTCTCGCATTTCTCGTTTATCTCGATCCCGCCGTTCTGATAATGGTAGGTCGGATACACAAGGATCGGGTGTTTGGCCATGTCTATGCCGAACCTCCTGAACTTCCTGACCTCTCCGGCCAGTTTCTCGTACACAGTTCCTGGGCCGTGGATGATATCTATCATTGGAGAATCTAGCCATATTCCTGGCATGCCAGTTGGTGTTGTGATACCATTTCCCTTCTCGCATTCGGCAATGAAGGCTGCTGATTCCACATCTCTAGGTTCCAGTGGGAAAACAAAAGGATCGCCGTGAATATTAAGCGGCTTTGCGCCCAGGCCACGGATCTTCTCAGTAGACAATATTCCAATGACAGGGTCTGGGTAGATATCTCCTGTTGGGTGTATCTGGATGGTATCCAGGTCCCTGAGGTTCGCACCCACATGATAGGCCATGATAAGTCCATCTCCCGTTGCTCCGTAATGGTTGGTGGTCGGATAGCCTGCCAGATGTAGTCTTCCACTGCCGCCAGTTGCCATCAAGGTCGCTTTGGCCCTGATCACATAATATTCATGTGTCTCGATATTGAAGGCCACACCTCCGGAGACACTGCCTTTATCATCCAGAAGTAGCTCGACTATGGGACAGAACTCCAATACAGGTATGTCCAGGTTTCTTGATCTATCTCGGATATTCCTCATCAGTTCCATGCCAGTGTAGTCCTTCGCACTGTGCATCCTGTTACGGGATGTTCCACCACCGGATAGTTCCTGAAATTCACCATTATCATGACGGTCGTACATGACGCCCAGCTCCTCATGCCATTTTATTATGAGTGGAGCATCCATGGCCAAAGCCTTGGCCAATTCTGGTTTATTAGTGAAATGTCCGCCACCATATATATCAAGATAGTGAAGTATCGGGCTGTCTTCCGGCCTGTCAGCGGCCTGTATGCCGCCCTGTGCCATTATGGAATTCGCATCCCCGTGTCTGAGTTTGGTCGTGATAAGTATCTCATCAAGAGGGACACCATTCTCCAACGCGAAAAGCGCGGCCATGGTACCAGCCCCTCCTCCTCCAATTATCAGAATATCAACATCATAATCTATCTTGGATAGATCCACCTCACTGGTGTCCAGGATGGAAGATGATTCCAGCAGATCTGCAATGCCATTATAGAACATCTCACCTTTGTCTGGACCTATGGCAACTTCCCTTTTAGAGGAATCCATGAAATCCGGGTGAAATCTGTTTAGGATATCCTGCCTCTCTTCCAGAGACATCGGTTCTATGCTTTTGTCCAGGTTTGCCAGCCTCTTTTTCTCCACCTTCTTGATGGAATCCAGCATGTATTGTGGGTAACCGTCAATGAGTTTCATTGCTCTTCCTCCTTCTTCTTCTTTTTTGCCTCAATATCTCTCTCCTTATAGAGCTCACGGATCTCATCCAGTTCCATCTTCACCAATTTCTCGATCTCATCATTGTATTTCCCCTGCTCCATCTCTTCCATTCTCTTCTTCAGGTCCTGGGACAGAGTATCTATATATTTGCCTCGCAATCTACGAGCCAGCTGGCCGACATGATAGTGTTTGATGTCTGCCGGGCATCTCATGGCGCACATTCCACATTGAATGCAGTCGAAGGAGAGTTCAGCCGCCTTTGCGATGTCGCCCCTGAGAGCATTCTGGATGTACATCATTACCTTGATATCCTGAGGACATGACTTGGTGCAGGTATTGCACGAGACACATCTGGCGATCTCTGGGTAAAGAGATAGAATAGTGTTATCCTCGGCCTTCAGATCCTCTAACATGTATATGGCCTTGGATGCGGGAACGAAAGGTATCTGCACGAGATACATACCGTCCTCCACCGTTGTTTGGCAGGCGAGGGCGAAGTGCAGTTTTTGCTCATCGTCCTTCCTGTAAACAGTGGAGCATGCGCCGCAGAATCCTGC
This sequence comes from Thermoplasmata archaeon, assembly GCA_023137005.1. GTDB lineage: Archaea > Thermoplasmatota > Thermoplasmata > SG8-5 > JAGLSY01 > JAGLSY01. The sequence goes on along the minus strand of JAGLQE010000256.1, from coordinate 18 downwards.
CCTGCAACCGCAAGCCCT
>JAGLQE010000255.1 GCA_023137005.1 Thermoplasmata archaeon | reverse complement strand
GCCGCTCCGATGGCCGAGCCTACAGCCAGCGACCCGATATTCCCCTCGATTATCTTGGAAGGATATTTATTGTGCCAGAAGAAGACTGCCTGGGCTCCCACTATGGCGGCTATCGTGTACATGTTCGACAGGTTATTGTCGATGGAAGATTTCAGAAGCAGGAATGATAGAACTATCAGAGCGCACCCGGACTGCAGTCCATTGAATCCCGCGTGCATGTTCTTCAGGTTGGCCACCACCATGATGTAGATGGGAACAATGGCATATTTCAACATCATGGCCCCTGTCAAGATGCCCAGGCCGCCAAGACTAATATCGAGGCTAGATAGTTCTATGACCCCCAGACCCGGGATCCATGGATTCCAACCATCCAGTACGATCACAAGGGGATATGAGAACATGAGGGGGATGATGATCTTGGAGAATCTGCCCACATCGATATAATCATCCAGCACACCGTAGAAAGCGTAGAGAAGGATGGTCATGAGGATAGCATTGTCCAGGGCGGTGAACTCTCTCGGGAAGCCGGGATCCACCTTGTAGAACAATCTGAAGACCAATGGAAGAATGATTATCGTGATGAAGACAAGATAGAGGGTGAGAATGCCTGCATTGGTGGGTATCATCTTATTGTCTGGTTTATAATAATCCCTTACCACCTGGCCTTTGAATTCCATCTTTCTGATGAACCATGGGGTGGAGAGGGCTGCCAGTCCAAAGGAGAAGAACACTGCCATGAGTATTGAAACAGACTCCATTGATTACCCAAGATGCGTCTCCTTATAAATGGGTTTTCATCCGATGCCCTATAATGATATGAAGGATCGACGTAAAGGTGTGGATCTCCATTCAGGCTCTGTCCAGACAGTCTATTTCTTATCCTCTTCCGCGTACTGTCCGTCTATCAGGTTCATCACGTACTTGTAAGACCCATTTAACTTTGACACGTCCCCGTCCCATTCGAACAGGAGGTCATTGTATTTCTCCTCAATATCCTTGATGCACTTTGCTATCTGGGGCTTGAAGGGCTTGGTCTCATCACCGATTATCACGGCCGCGATGATTATGTGTTCTCCGCGTCCCATCATCGCCTGGAATCTACCAAACTTCATCTCATCCAGCATCCCGTCCTCGCTTCCGAAGGAATCCTTGACGAATTCCTGGACAGCAACCAGCATGCTACTGAGTATGTCCTCGTCCATGTCTGGCTTGAGGCGTCTGGTGAAATGCTTGATCAGTCTACCGTCATTGTACATGTAGAATATCTCGTCAATGATGGTCTCGCTCTCTTCCACGGGTGCTGGTGTGTCTCCCTTCTTCCTTGTGGCCAGGAAATATCCGACCAGGACTGCAACGACCAGCAGAATGATGAGTATGAAGAATCCTGAGGATCCGCCTTCGCCATCATCTGGCTCACCAGTTGTAGTGGATTCCAGTGTCATATCTCCAACCGAGCTGCTCTGATCCTGAAGGACCGTGACATCCATTACTGCTCTGACAAATCCATCCTTTCCAGCCACTATGGTCTGTGCTCCGGTGGGCACATCATCGAGCACGAAAACCCCTCTGTTATCGGTTGTATTGGCGATATCTGGATAATCTTCCACGTACACCCTGGCTCCCTCTATGGGGTTTCCATCTGAATCCAGAATGGCTCCAGTTATGGTTCCCGTGCCAGTTATTGCCGTGACATTCACCCATGTGGTCGATGTATCTGTATTGCCGCTTGGATCTGTGACTGTAAGGGCGATCTCATAACTGCCAGGTGTATCGAATGTGTAGGTGGCGACCTCACCATATCGTCTCTTGAGGCCATTGTCATTAAGGGACCATGAATAGTTCGTGATCTCATTATTATCCGAGCTCAGGCTGGCATCCAGTGTGACGGCTGTTCTTACCATGACATCCTGCGATGGCCCGGCATTTGCAACCGGGTCAACGGTATCTCGACCAATGAAGGTGCCTGTGAAACTGGCAGTGTTTCCAGATATATCGTCGATCCAGAAGGTGTAGGTGTAGGTTCCTATGGAATCTATCTCCAGTACGTGGTAATACTCTGCCCTGGTCATGTCCGCGGTCACATTTATGAAGGTATCATCAGGATATTGGATATAGATGCACACAGCGTCTATTCCTGATGCATCCTCCGCATCTATGGAAAGTCGTATATCCTCTCCGAACTCCTGGGTATGTGGTGTTGCCACTCCTCCCGTGAAGGTCGGGCCAGTGGTGTCTTCCACGGCCAGTGAAATGATAGTGGAATTGATATTATCGGCAATGTCCTCTACCCAAAGGGTCAGATCAAAGCTTCCAATTTCAAGAATGGTGAATTCATACCAGTAATGGGTGGCGCTTCCTTCAAGTGTGACATTCCATAGCTCGGCAGTTGCATTTTCCAATACCAGATAGACCATTCCAATTCCAGAGATATCATCCAATTCAGTTGTGAAATTAATGGTCTCACCAAGCTCGGCAGTGGTCGGAGAAGTATCAGCAGATACGATATCTGCAGGGATGGTGTCCTCCATAATGAAATTGCCAGATACAGAGCTGGTCAAACCATTATTGTCCCTGACCCAGATAGTGTAATTATGCGTACCAATCATGGTATAGTCCGCATCAAAATAATATAGATCGCCAGCACCAACTAGCATTGTATTGTTGACCATGGTCCCATCAGGGTCCTCGATCTCCACCCATGCTCCATCGATGTCTGAAAGATCTGTTAGATTGGCCGTGATATTCACGCCTTCTCCAACTTCCTGTGGGGATGGGATCGCACTCTGATCAAATATGGCCGGGGCAATGGTATCCTCCACGACAAAGGTCCCGGATGTGAAATTCACATTGCCGAATGAATCATTGGTCCATATCTCGAAATTATATGTTCCGATCTCCAGATAGGTTGCATCAACATAGAAATTACCAGTACCAACAAAGCTGTTCGTTTGGATGACCGCAGAGGGTGTTGTGATATTGATCCAGACCGTCACCATCGGTGAATAGTTGTCCACAATATCGATGGATATATTGGTCGCATCATTGTACTCGGTCGGATCCGATGTGATGATCAGATTGTTCAGGGTTGGCGGCACCAGCTCATACACACCAATGGTGTTTGGTGTTGCAGATGTATTGGCCGAGTTCCCGGCCGTGTCATTCGCCATGAAGTAATAGGTGACAGTGCCTGCCATTGTCTGTGTCGGGATGGTCGTACTGAAGGTGGTTGCGTCCAGGGGGTCCATGATGGTCATGGTCTGCACGCCATGGACATCGGTCACCCAGAGTGTCACTTCTCCCACCGAGCCGTCATCCGATACCTGAACGTATATTGGCAGGGCGCCCGTATTATTTTCCATGTCGAACACAGCCTGGGTGTGAGTGATGACCGGTGGCTTGGAGACCAATGTGAAATTAAGCCAGGTGGTTTCATCTGCAACTATCGCCACATCATTCGCCACTTCCTGCTCATAGCCCTCTTTCGTGGCCGTGATATCGTAGCTCCCGGCCTCCAATCCATAGGTCTGATATTCTCCGCTTGGTGTATTTACAACGGTCTTGATCAAAGTGCCAGTTGCATTGTCATATACCTTGATGGTCACACCAGAGTTATCAGGATTACCCGTCAGATTCGCAAATCCGAATAGCTCCCCGGTGGTGATAGGTTGTGAATCCGAAGTAGTGATCCCTATCCATTCCGAGGTATTGCCATCTGCAGGGACAGGGTCATCACCCGGGTAGATACTGAGATAATTGGTCCCTGTAACACTGACATTTGGGGATACCAATGCGGTCATTCCCCATGCTCCGGATAATTGAACATAGATCTCGAAGGTCACATTGTTATCAGTGAATAGGCCAGGATCCGTGTTATTGTAACTGATATTCATATCCAGTTGATGGTTTGCCAGGATCGGGATAATAGACGATGATGTGAAGTTCGCCACCTGATGTATGTAAACTAGCTCATCGGATGTGACAGAACCCACAATTCCCAGGTCCACTGTGTGACTGCCTCCATCGATATCATACCAGATCCCGTCTACCAGCAATGATCTATTTGAATCACTGGGCCATTGCACCTGGGAACCAAGGAAGGCCATGAGGGATTCTGCCTCACTCTCACTGAAGAACCCGTCACCGTTTCCCATATTATCGGCATCCATTTCAAATCTGAGGGTCTCATTGTCACCCTCTATCATTATGGTCTCCTCCATCCTGAAGTGGTCCCAATCATAGAAGGTGATGGTTCTTATCATTCTGTCTGGTGCGGTGAACTCCAGGTCTCGACTTTCCTCCATGTCCACCCCGGATACGAGGTCAAGTTGGGTGAGGTTTCCCTGGTAAAGATTGCTATCGTCGTCATCGTTTATCGAAAGGATCCAGCTTCCTTCCCAACCCCCCAGTTCATAATAGCCAGAGGCATCGGTCTGTGTCGCATTCATTGTCTTTGTGGTGATATTGTAAAGCTTGACAACCATTCCCTCTATGGGTGTTGTACCATCGCTCTCATTCACCCATCCATAGACAGTTGAATCGATATTGTAGTACTGGAACAATGTGTAGTTCATTGGAATATAGCATATCCCGTAGTCCTGCATATTCCCGCTTTCCATGTCGATGGAGCCATTGAATAACATGATCGTCATGGCCCCCAGATGATATCCACCATTCCGGATATTTGTTCCAGAATACGATAGTCCGATGGTCTGCACTCCCACACTCAATTCCCTGGTCACCATCTGCATACCCAGCTCGCTGTCATCCCTGCTAGGGGCCATATTATTGAGCATGGTGAAGATGGAATAATTGCCAGAAGCCTTGACATCCACCGTGACATTGAACAGGAGCATATTGTATAATCCGTCAAAATCCGTGTCTATCGGGAAATAATCGAAAGGTGTGTCCATCAGCACAATGTCCAATTCCTCGAACTCGTCCCATGTGTGATTGGATGTCTCATAACCATATCGATCCACCAGATCCCAATTCTCATTCTCCTCTCTTATCTCGAGATCCACATAGTAGCCATCCATCTCCGCATTCCTTATGGAAGCACCATTGAATGCCAGCTGGATCACTCTGAGTCCGGGATCAAGGGTCGTTTCATTATCTGCCTCGATGGAACTACTTCCACCCATTCCGCCATCGCTGCTCGAGTACTTGGTGGGCATCAAAATACCTTGTAGGCTGTATCTTCCTGATGCACTGACATTCAATGTGACATTCACATAGAGCCAGTCATAGAAACTATCTCCATCTTCATCATAGGTCCATTCGGTTATTGTATTGGTTATCGTGATATTGGTGGGGTCCGAGGTCAGGTCGACCTGATAGCTCTCCCATTCCTGGCTGAACCAGTCATAGAAGATGTCCTTGGCTCCGTGGCCAGGACCTCTGGCTCTAACACTTATCATACCACTCGGAACCTGCAGGGAATACTGGCCAGTCCCATCCGTGACTGTCATGAACTTGCGAGAGCCGATCTCTGCCGTGACATTTATGCCCGCTACTGGGGCTCCACCACTTTCCTTCACCTCACCGTGAACTGTAATTGACAGAGACTTTGAGCGAAGGCTCACATTGAACCAGATATCCTTTCCGACTTCAGCATAGAAAGCCAAGCTACCTGGATCATAATATCCGTAGGAGTCTGGCTCGAACCTTAACTGCACGTCTCCCAGAGGAACATTCATCTCATAATATCCATTAGTACCCGAACTGCCCCAGCCCATCCAACCATCCTGAGAACCAGTGGGTTCCAGGCCGATTATTGGCTGGCCAGTGTCCATGTCCCTGACGAATCCCTTTACGGTGATCATATCCGTGATGGGGTCAAGCGTGACATTGCCCCAGTTCCATTCCGCAGAGGAAGTGTCCACGGTGTCCACGATAAGTCCGTATCCTTCCACCAGGACCATTCTGCTGAACTGGCCACTTGGGCATGCAATCTCGAATTCTCCCTTGAAGTCGGTCATTCCACCAGTTTCAAAGGTCCCGTCCATACCGGGCAATGCATTGCCCATGTATATCAGAACATTCTCAATGGGCAGGCCGGACATGGAATCCTCCACTGCTCCGGTGAATATGGAATCCACGGATATTTTATCCAGAGTGTAGTTCCGCCATATATTGCCATTTGCCGGGGTGGTCATGTAAGTGGAATGCATCTCGGAGCCAAGGGTTCCATTCATTGGCCTGTAATAACAGACAAGTTCTATGTAGCCCGATGGCACACTTATGGAATAATCTCCCATTCCGTCAGTAGCGGTCTGCCACATATTACTTCCATGATAAACGTAGATCGACGCTCCAGTGATAAGCTCGGAATCGAATTCCACATGGCCCTGTATAGTAGTCCAATCAGTGTCATTTGTCATGGATATGTTCATCCATATCATATCTCCAGGTGTGGGGGATATGGAAGTCGAATTAGTGTGATGGCCCCAATAACTTTGAGCCGTTAATGTAAGATCTCCCGATGGCCCGGATATTTCATAATAGCCAGTGGTGGCATTTATACCTGTCTGATTATACCACGAGCGATTGGCATTGTTCAGGTACACGACCCCGGACACCGAGTCCGTCGTGTTAAAATCACTGGCATAGCCCTTGACCGTGAAATCATCTGTAGGTGTATCTGCAAGCGTGACATTCAGCCATGAGGTCTCGCCCATTTTTAGCTCCACGGCTCTTGAAGTGGTAAGATATCCACCAGCCTGGAAGCTTACTGGCTTGGAGCCCTGTGTTACATTGATCTCATAATAGCCGGAAGAATTGGTCCAGGCATCGTACCGGATCCCACCCCAGGTGCCTCCCCATGGGTCCGTGATGCTTACCTGGGCATTGTCCAGTGGTCCGCCGCTGCTGAGAACATAGCCCTTGATGGTGGCATTGACGGGCTCTAATGTGATATTTCTCCACACATGGTCTCCGGAATTCAGATTGAAGTTCTGGATCCATCTCTCATACCCAGTAGCATCCGGCCCCATCTGATATTCTTCAGGAATGAAGCCCATGTAGTAATAGCCAGTGGCATTGGTCTGGGTGGAGTTCAGGTATTGCCAGGATTGGGCCGTCACATTGATGCTGGCCATCGCGCTGCCATTGGTATTATCTGTGATATAGCCCCTGACAGAGCAGTCCCGTGGAGGTGCCAGTGTCATGCTGATATTGATCGTGTGATTGCCACCCTCTGGAATTCCATGATACTGCTGGTAAAGGAGACAGGTATTATTGATCCCATACACCATGAATATCTTTCCTCCTCCAGTGATATTCATGTCAAGACTATAGAATCCAGTGGCATTGGTGGCATTTGAATAGCTTATTCCAGTAGGTTCATTATTCATATACTCTTGAAAATACACCTGGCTATTGGGCATCGGTGTTACACCAGACAGGTTCATCCATCCATAAACTATTGTGGAGGTCATCGGAACATCTGGCTCTACAATGTTATCTGTTTCATTCTCATCAAAGGTCATGCCAGCTACAGGCATCATGCACATCATCAGTACGATGATCGAAGTATATAATTTGATTAAATTCATTCTTGCACCCCGCTTATTTTTATATAAGTACTATTTTCATTATATATAAATTAACCAGTACATTTTATGCCTAATTAAGCTTGTTAATACCTAATTTATTACCGAAGAAGCTCAAACTTTTTTCTCGACAACTATCATGGCATGATCCTTCTCAAAAGGCCCAAGGTCCCTATTGTCCAGGATGACAAAGCCAGCTTCCTCCAGCTCGTCAATGCACTGCTCATAGATCTTTTCCGGAGCACGTGCCACATCAATGCACCTGGCCTTGACAGCCAGAAATCCTTTTCCTCCCTTTTTCAGCATTGTGGAGTTCTTGATGAATATCTCGACCTGGTTCTTCTGGGACACGTCCTCATAAAGGATATCCACCTGGCCCACCATGAAGCTGTAAGCTGCCGGATTATTCGCATCCCCCTGTATCGGCATGATGTTCTTGCGTGTTTCACACAGGCCCAGTAGCTTAGTGAATGGAATTCTGGAGAACTCGACACCGAATATCCTCCCCCCTGTCAGCAGGTCGGAAAGATGGCTCACCGTGGTGCCACTGGCCGCACCCAGGTATAGGATGTTCATATTTTCTTGAAAATCGAATTCCTTGCCTTTCTTTCGAAGATAGGCCGCCAGCTTACTTCGGCTCGGGTCCCAATAACGATATTCTATCCCGGATATCTTCTTCAATGTTTCCCCATAGACCGAGACCCCCGGGTTCATATTGAGGGTGTAAGGCTGTTTATCGATGACCTTCAGTACTTCAGGTGAAGTAAGTCCTTCATCTGAAGTCCGGCCTTCTGGTGAGGGCTCGTCCATGCACGGGTCATGGGGCTGGGAGATAATATATTTTAGTGCGTTCAATGTGAATTTCCAGGCCCGTAACTATGATCAGATCCCTTTAGGCTGGTAGTTCACATCAATAATAATTGAAGCAATCAAAAGGGTTATAGATACTCCAATCAATATACTCTCGTGGCAAAAAAGGAAAAAGAAGACGGTAATAAGAATATTCGGGAAGAGCTCAAGGACATCTCTGAAAAGATGGCCAGCCTCGAGAGTACCATGGGCGATATCTCCAAGCCATACGGGGAATTCGCCGAGCACATGGCCAGTCTGAGGAAGATCACTGAAGGATATTTCAGAATAATCGATCTCTACAGAACGCACGGTCGCATCTCCCCAGATCTTCTGCTTCCCGAGGTCAAGGACGGTATTACCAAGGAAATTGTCAATATCCTTTTCGAGAAGCCGGAGTTGAACATATCTCAGATCGCGGACATACTGAAGGAGAGGAGGGGTAGTGCCTCCCGAAAGACCGTGAGAGAGAAACTCAATTTCCTGGTGGAAGTGGGTGCTGTGGAGATACTTGATGACAAGAAGACCAAGAGGTATGTCATCACGCAGGAATTGGCGGATAGGTGGCTCAAAATACTTGGTTTATCATAGGGCTAGCCTGACCACCCCAAAAAAACCCCGCCACGCCTGAGTGGAACCCAAAGTGGGCAATAGTTTCCAGTTTTTTTATATACCCTGACCACCGTATTCTACTCATAGAGCAGTTGAAATGAGACTGCAAAAGGAGGTATAAATATGGAAAAAGATGCACAAGAAGTAAGAGACATATTGGAGGCCGTATCAGACACGGTCCCAAAGTGACTGATCGAGATAACGGACGCACTCTTCAATCCCGAGAAGACAAAGGAATTCGGGAAGTCAGTTGCCGAATTCTACAAGACCATGGTGGACAATGGAATGCCACCGGACAAGGCCTACGAGCTAACTCAGAAGTTCATGGAGAGCTCCAGCCCCGGATTATTGCTCAGCCAGGCCATAGGCGGCATGGGCGGAGATAATATCAATATCGGCAATGTGAGTGGAAAAGACGATGACGACTTCGGCGATGATATCGAGAAGAAGATCCAGGAAAAAATGAAAAAGAAAGGTCTCAATATCAAGATCGACTGATCCCGACTGGAGTGATGATTATTTCACGAAATGAAGGATTGAGGATGGCGGCAAGTGTCTTGCCTCGGCTTCCCGGCCTGCTCATCAAATTCCTATGGGCGTACATGAGGTTCAAGAGGAAGATGAAGAGGTCGGCCAGAGCCATGAAGAAAGGCATGATAAAGAATGGCATGGACAGGAAGCTGGCCAAGAAACTTGCCGAAGCGTACGAAATAGACTTCAGCTTGAGAAAGCTGATGAAGGGCCAGGGAATCAATATCCCTGGTTTTTCCAATTTTTTTAACTGAATAGAGTGAACCCAGAGGTTTTTACAAACTACCTGGCACTAAGTTGCAGGGTTCTATTATAGAAAAATTATTTAAGCCCGAACAACCTCTATCAATATGATGTTGGATGAACTCATTCTCCTGGCCCAGGATGTCGGGAATGTGATAAACCAGATACCCATGGCCGAGCGTGGCAAGGTGGTGGATATGGGGGCCGATGGCACACCCACCTCGCATATTGACAAGGTTGCCGAGCAGATAATTCTCGATCATATTGCCTCTCATGACCTTCCCCTGAATGTGCTCAGTGAGGAGGCTGGTTTCATTGACCGGGGCTATGACGATGTGCTGGTGATAGACCCCGTAGATGGGACATCCAATGCCAAGCGCAATATACCATATTTCAGCATATCATTGGCTGTCGGCCAAGATGATCTGGATGGAATTAAGATAGGTGTTGTCTACAATCCCTGCACTGGGGATCTTTATCATTCTGAAAAGGGCGAAGGAGCCTATTTCAATGGCCATAGGCTGGAGCTATCCAAAAATGATGCTGATAAAGGGGAATTGATGATCTCCACACATTTCGGTGGCCGGACCAATGACCGTATAAATGAGATAATCAAGGATTTCAAGAAGGTCAGGGCCTTTGGCTGTGCCTCCCTTGATAT
>JAGLQE010000254.1 GCA_023137005.1 Thermoplasmata archaeon | reverse complement strand
TGCGCTCCATATGTCGATTCCATGTCCATGCATTCCTTAGATGATGTCATATTCTAATTCCTCCGTTTCACTTCGGAATTTTGAATGCGCGAATTCATTCGTGTATTCAAAACTTCGAATCTTTCGAAGTTCTGAATGCAATCGCGTTGCTCTCGCATTCAATTTCCTCCTTTTCAAGTCCATTATAGTTTCGGGTCAATCCGCAATGGAAGATGGGGATAAAATGATATTGCTTGATTTCCTTCAAAATTTTTATTTTCTTATCAGATTTTTCCAGAATATAAAGGCAAGATTTATAATTAAAGTTGTATTAACAATCAATCATGCCTATCAAAAAGTTTCCAGAATTCACGTACATGCGTATCCCGCATAAGGAAATGGTTGATAAATACCTGAAAGAGGTCCAGCCAAAGGCATCTGAACTTACTTTTGCCAATATGTTCATTTGGAGACGGACACGGCCACTTCAGATATCCATGCTGGACGATATGCTCATAATAAGAGAGATGAGCCCACTGGGTGAGTTGAGCTATTATCCACCCATCACTGATAAAGGCCCACGGAAGAGCATCCTGGACCTAATAGAGGCTACTGTCGATGACAATGAGAAGTTCACCATTGATTCCATTACCCAGCCTTTGGCAGGCCGGCTCAAGAAGATCGGTTTTAATATCCAGCCCGACCGAGATAATTGGGATTATGTCTATAGGGCATCCAACCTGGGAGACCCCAACAGCTCCAAGCACGCAAACAGGAACCAGCTCATTAAGAATGTCATGGAAAAATATGGGGACAGATGCAGATATGCTGACATGGACAAGGAATTGGCCAATGAATGTCTAGAATTGAAAGAATGGCGTGAAGATGTTGGTTGGAACTTAGGGAGGTTGAAGCTCATAGAAGAGCCATATGCCATTATGGAGTCGCTCAACCATTTTTCAGAGCTGGGGCTTATCGGCGGGGTCATGTATGTTGATGACAAGCTATCTGGATTTGTGATCGGCGAGAGGATACGTGATGATATGGTGATCGTCCAATCTGAGAAAGTCAATCAGAAGCGCCCAGGATTGCACCAATACCTCAATATGGAATTTGTATCCAGATTACCTGACGAGGTCAAATGGCTTAACATGGAGCAAGACCTTGGAGACCCAGGTCTCAAGATGGCCATGAGCCGGTATGAGCCAGATCATTATATTGAGAAATATATTCTGAGAATAGGAGAATGATGACTTGGAGATGATCCAATAGTGAACAATTACTGCCCCTTCTGCGGCCGCTTCATGCAGATGCAGGATTTCGAGCATGCCTGTGATCAGGTGGCTATCATGCGGGGTGAGAAGGAATGGTGCTCAAAATGTGGTGGAAGGATCAATCCAAAGGCCGATGATATGGAGAAAGCTCTTTGTGCAAGGTGCATGAGCAGGACTGTTGAGTGGCCTGGAGATGATAGGTGATATTCTATCAAAATTCAATATCTATCGCAACTGGGCAATGGTCACTCCCCACTATCTCGGACATGATGAAAGCTTTCTTCAGATTCGGGAGAAGATCATCGGATACCCAGAAATAGTCCAATCTCCAGCCAACATTTCTTTCCCTGGCCCGTGTCTTGTAATCCCACCATGAATAGTTCTCTGGTTCCTTGCAAAAGTGCCTGAAGGTGTCTGTATAATTCTCATCCTCCAATTTGTCAAGCCAGTCTCTCTCAATTCGCAAGAATCCTGAGACATGTTCATTTTCCTTTGGTCGGGATAGGTCAATGGGGTGGTGCGCGGTATTGATATCGCCGCAAAAAATTACCTTCTGGCCGCTTTCCCTGAGGGCATTGATGTGATCCAGGAATGCATCATAAAAATCCAGTTTATACTTCAATCGCTGTTCATTTTGATTTCCATTCGGAAAGTAAATATTGAGAAGAGTGAATTCTGGAAACTCGACACTGACGATCCGCCCTTCTTTGTCAAGCTCTTCAATGCCCATTCCTGTCGAGCTGGCTATCGGTTTTTCACGAGTGTATATGCATGTTCCACTGTAGCCCTTTTTCTCGGCCTGGTTCCAAAAAGAATGATAGCCTGCGGGCTCCAGAAGATCCTTCTTCAATTGCTCGGGCCATGCCTTGGTCTCCTGCAGACATAGGGCATCCGGACTTTCCTCGGCCAGCCATTCCATGAAGGTCATACTACCGAATATCTCTTTCTTGGACACAGCCCTTATGCCATTCACATTCCAGGATATGAGTCTCATATTTTCACCAGATCATTGAGATTATTTCCACCGATTAGTATTGAAATGGAATTAATCGCCACTCAGTTCGCCCATCATTCATCACATATCAGAATGTTTTTTTATCATCATCGCGGCAGCAACCTATATTGATACCAGCACAAAAGAGTTTTTATGCTTGTTTTTTGTTGGGGGGACAGGTGAAAGACATGAATGAAGAGAAGAAGATAGTAGAGGAGCCTTTCAGCAGAGTGTTCAAAAAGATCGGGATCACAGGCGTAGCATCGTCCATCATGACACTGATCTTTGGTGTCATCATAATTGTTTCTTCCATTGAATGGGAACAACTGAAACTATTGATCGGGATTTATCTTCTAATAGTCGGTACGATCAACCTGACTGGCCATGTTCTATCCATACTCACCAGGAACAAGATCCAGAAGACCTATATTGAAACTGAGGTTTTCCATCCCAATTTCAAGGAGAGCGAAGCCCCCAAGGAATGAGTGATATCACGGCAGCTAAGGAAGTAAGATTGTTTTTCTACGATGGCAAACAGTGCGACCCCAAGAAATGCACTGGCAAGAAGCTTGGAAAGTTCGATATGGCTATAAATGTTAAGAAGATATCTCAAATACCAGCTTCAGCCCTGGTACTGGTTCCCACTGCCGATAAGGTGCTATCCAGGGAGGATCATGAAGTGGCCGAAAGGTCAGGCCTCGCTGTGCTGGACCTTTCATGGAAGGCCACTGGAGAGGATTTTCCAAGGGTGGGGAGAAAGAGCAAAGGTAGGTCACTTCCATTCATGCTGGCAGCCAACCCAGTGAATTATGGAAAACCGTTCTTGCTATCCAGTGTGGAGGCTTTTGGGGCATCCCTCATAATTCTGGGGCATAGGGAGCAGGCCGAGAAGATATTGGCAAAGTTTCGATTCGGCCAGACCTTTTTAGATCTAAATCGAGAACCACTGGAAGAGTATGAGAAGGCCAAGAATTCCAAAGAGATAATTGAGGCTCAGGCACTGTTTGTTTGATGGGAGTTCATTTCAATATCAATTAAAAATGAGCATTTTAAAAATCATCACGGCGGCAATAGATTGGGAATAGAATCCTCTATCTTGTATCCATGGTCGCATTTCTTACATGTGAGAGTGCCCTGCAGGATCTCTCCAGCTTTCTCTTCATCCACCTTCAATTCAAGGTCTGATTTGCACACGGGGCAACACAGGATGTCCATCATTTCATGCTTCATATTATCGGGATTGGGATGGCGGATTGATGATAAAACACTTTGTATGGATATTGGGATCGAATTCAGGTTGAATTTTACAATTATCTTTCCTTGATGATCTTGCCAGGCACTCGGAACTCTCCAGCCCAGTACAGGACCCCATCATCTCTTTTATAACCCTTTTCAACCATCGTCATGACAACTTCCCCAATGAACCAGTCATGATCTCCAGTGGTGAACACATCTGTCTTTCGGCACTCGAAACTGACCTTGCACTGACCTATTGACGGGCATTCGACCACCTGGGAATCGATCTTCTCCAGCTCGTAAAGCTCGAATTTGTCTATCTTTGAGCCAGACACTGTCCCACAGCCCATAATTTCCTTCATAAGATCCTTGCCAGGGATATTGACAACGAATTCATCCTCCTTCATCAGGAGGCCGTAAGAATGCCTTTTGGGTGAAATACCAATGCCGATGAGAGGTGGATCAAAAGAGAATATGTGAATGAGTGTCACGGTTATGATATTTGCTTCCTTTCCCTTACCAACAGTGACAAGGCCTGTAGGAAAGGGCGGCATATTCCTTATACCCAGTCTCTGATCATCTATCTGTTCTTTGTCCATATTATCACATCCATGATGGGCATGGAACATAATAAATTCTGTGTTAAAGAAATGATGATTCATTAGTAAAGAATATGAAGTGCGAGTGTATTCCCCGTCCCGTAAAGGGGTAGGTATAATGGTTAACAGTTATCCTGATAAGGACATCAAAATGCTTGAAGAGATGGCTGGCAAAGTTCGCCGTCACATAATCGAAATGATATATGGAGCCGGTTCAGGCCATCCTGGAGGCTCATTATCAGCCACCGATATTCTCGTGGCATTGTATTTCATGGAGATGAACCACAAGGCGAATGAGCCAGAATGGGAGGACAGGGATCGCTTCGTACTGAGCAAGGGGCATGCTGCTCCAGCCTTGTATGCCTGCCTTGCGGAATCCGGTTATTTTCCTATCGAGGAATTGAAGACCATCAGAAAGATAGGGTCCAGACTTCAGGGTCATCCAGATATGAGGAAAACACCAGGTGTCGATGCCTCCACAGGTAGTGAGGGGCAGGGACTGAGCATGGGTATAGGAATGGCACTGGCAGCCAAGCTGGACAGGAAGAAATACAGGGTCTATGTCATGCTCGGCGATGGTGAGAACAATTGCGGCCAGATATGGGAAGCCGCCATGTCCGCATCCCAGTTCAAGGTGGACAATCTGGTTGCCATAATAGACAGGAACAAACTACAATTGGATGGGCCAACCGAGAAGATCATGTCCCTGGAACCTCTGGGAGACAAGTGGAAGGCCTTTGGGTGGAATGTCCTGGAGATAGAGGGGCATAATTTCAGGGAGATACTGGCCGCCTTCAAGAAAGCCAAGGACACCAAGGGCCACCCCACCGTGATAATCGCCAATACCATCAAGGGAAAAGGAGTGAGTTTCATGGAAGGAGCCGTGGGATTCCACGGAAAATCCCCGAACAAGGAAGAATATGAGAAAGCCATGAAGGAACTGGGGGTGGGCAAGTGAAAAAATGGGAATTGAAGAATCAGAGAGATGCCTTCGGAGAAGCACTGATCGAACTTGGTGAACAGAGGAGCGACATAGTCGTGGCTAGTGCGGATCTATCATGCTCAGTGAAGACCGGTATGTTCGCTGAGAAGTTTCCAGAGAGACATTTCAACTTCGGAATTGCCGAGCAGAACATGATAAGCGCCTGTGCGGGATTCGCGGCTGCAGGTAAGACCGCCTTTGCAAGTACTTTCGCCATCTTCGTGACTGGTCGTGTGTATGACCAGATAAGGCAAAGCGTGGCCTACCCGAAATTGGATGTTAAGATCGTCGCCACTCATGCTGGCATAACTGTTGGAGGAGATGGAGCCACACATCAGATGATAGAGGACCTCGCCCTAATGAGAGTGCTACCCAATATGACGGTCATTGTTCCGGCTGATGCGCCAGAGACCAAGAGGGCTGTGATGGCAGCCGCAGAATACAAGGGTCCGGTCTATATCAGATTGGGAAGGGCGAATATTCCTGTTTGTACGAATATTCAAGAATGCCAGGACTT
>JAGLQE010000253.1 GCA_023137005.1 Thermoplasmata archaeon | reverse complement strand
TCCACGGGATGAGTGCCGAGATAATTGATGGAAAGGCAATTTCCCTCCAGGTGATGGAGGAGTTGAAGCCCGCTATTCAAGAGCTGAAAGAGAGGGAGATAATTCCAGGACTGGCCGCTGTCCTTGTCGGGGAAAACCCGGCATCCAAGACCTATGTGGCCATGAAAGAGAGGGCTTCTGAAAGGCTTGGCATCAATTCCTTTGTTCATCGACTTCCTGAAAGCATAACTGAGGCGGATCTACTGACACTTGTCAATGACCTGAATAAAGATGATAAAATTCATGGCATTCTGGTCCAGATGCCAGTGCCCGACCATATAGACTCCAATAAGATACTGGATGCGATCATCCCAGAGAAAGATGTGGACGGCTTCAGCGCGGATTCTCTCGGAAAGATAATGTCCGGCAGGGAGAACTTTGTTCCCGCCACTCCACTTGGCATCATGGTCTTGCTGGAAAGGTCAGGTATCGATCCATCGGGAAAGCATGCGGTCATTGTTGGTCGAAGCAATATCGTGGGAAAGCCACTGGCCAATCTCCTTATGCAGAAAAAACAGGGAGCGAATGCGACTGTTACGATTTGCCATTCCCGAACTCCTGATGTGAGTGTTTTCACCCGGCAGGCTGATATTCTTATCGCGGCCATCGGAGTGCCAGGATACATCAAAGCAGACATGGTGAAGCCCGGCGCGGTGATCATCGATGTGGGGATCAATAGTATTGACGATCCTTCCAGAAAGCGCGGCTACCGTCTTGTGGGGGATGTTGATTTTGAGGCTGTCAAGGAAGTTGCCAGTGCCATCACTCCAGTGCCCAAAGGTGTGGGGCCCATGACCATCGCGATGCTGATGAGCAATGTTGTGAAGGCGGCTTCTAATTAGGATTCTAGTTTTGGCTCGCCAGGTTCCTTAGATTCTTCTGCAACCTCCGGCTTCCCACCACTACCTCCGCGCGTGAAACCAATAATCGCCAGCACGCCCATCACGACAGCCGCGATGACCGCGCCCCAGGCCCAGGCCGGGGTCTCGCTGACTGTCTCTGAATCAGCGGTGCTATTGTTCCAGATGGTTGAGTTATGATATTCGGGAACTGTCTGGTTCTGCCAGATGGTTGAATTGTAGTATTCGGGAATGGTCTCATTGTTCCAGACAGTTGAGTTGTGGAACTCTGGAACTGTATTGTTGATCCAGATGGTTGAGTTATGATATTCGGGAACATTGACCCAGATGGTCTGGTTATTGTACTCGGTCACTGTAAGGAAATCTGGATCCATGAAATCTGCTATTCCATCTGAATCTTCATCGGTGGGTACTGAATTGTTATCCAGTGGGTCGAAACCACCTGCGATCTCTATGGCATCATCCCAACCATCCCAATCATCATCATCGTCTATGGAATCGTCTATCCCATCACCATCATGGTCCGAGATCA
>JAGLQE010000252.1 GCA_023137005.1 Thermoplasmata archaeon | reverse complement strand
TGGTAAAGTCACATTTAGAAAAAAAGAAAGGTGCTCCCGTCGGGATTCGAACCCGAGTCACTGGGTCGAAAACCCAGAATGATTGGCCGGTCTACACTACAGGAGCACATGTTAATGAGAAGTCAGTTGTGCTCCTGTCATGTAGACCGCTCGACAAAGTCGAGGTACTGACACTACAGGAGCATACTATTTCTCCATCTTGGCTGAGTCGGAAATACGCCTCTAATATATAATCATTGAGCCTTGTATCCCAATCTAATCCACCCCCCATAACCTAAGCATTATATCCATCCTGTTGTTTCCCCCACTCACAGGTGAGTTGAAAGCGAGAACAAAGAGATTGCTTTCAAAATTACGAACTGATAAGGAGTAATTCAAATGGATCGAAAGAAAATATTGATAATGGGCGCCGCAGGCAGGGATTTCCATAACTTCAATGTCCTATACAGGGACAATGAGGATTATGATGTCGTAGCCTTCACCGCAGCCCAGATACCAGATATAGACGGAAGAATGTACCCCCCATCATTGTCGGGGAAGCTGTATCCTAATGGAATTCCGATACATGACGAGAGTGAGACCGTCAGCCTGATCAAGGAGCATGGCATCGTTGACGTGATATTCTCTTACAGTGACGTGAACTATGTCACATTAATGAACAAGGCCGCATTGGTCAATGCCACTGGCGCTAACTTCGTTATCCTATCAGCCACGGACACGATGATACCATCCAAAGTGCCTATCATATCGATATGCGCTGTCAGAACGGGCTGTGGAAAGAGCCAGACCACGAGGAAGGTCATTGACATTCTCAAGGCAAAGGGCAAGAAGGTCGTTGCGATCAGACATCCCATGCCATACGGTGACCTGGCAAAGCAGGCGGTTCAGAGATTTGCCGAATATTCAGACCTGGACAAGCACGAGTGCACCATCGAGGAGAGAGAGGAATACGAGCCTCACATCGATAAGGGCATCGTGGTGTACGCTGGTGTGGACTACGGAGCCATTCTGGCAGAGGCCGAGAAAGAGGCTGATGTGATAATCTGGGATGGTGGGAACAATGATACACCATTCTACAAGCCAGACTTGCAGGTGGTCATCGTGGACCCCCACAGGCCAGGCCATGAATTACTGTACTATCCGGGCGAGACCAACCTGAGAATGGCCGATGTGGTCATAATCAATAAGATAAAGACCGCGGAACCTGCAAATGTGGAGATCGTCAGGAAGAATACCAAGATGCTGAATCCAAATGCAATAATCATTGATGCCGCATCCCCTGTGTCCATCGAGGACGAGGAAGCTGTCAAGGGAAAGAATGTCCTGGTCGTGGAGGATGGCCCAACACTGACCCATGGTGAAATGAACTATGGTGCAGGGACAGTTGCAGCCAAGCAATTTGGAGTTGGCAGTATGGTGGATCCTGTCCAGTATGCTCTCGGCACGATCAAGGATACCTACGACAAATACACGCACATGACTGGATTCCTGCCCGCAATGGGATACTCGGATGAGCAGATCAATGATCTCCAGGAGACCATCAATGCTGTGCCTTGCGATATAGTCCTGGCTGGAACCCCTATAGATCTGACCCGTGTGATAACCGTGAACAAGCCAATTGTCAGGGTGTTCTACAGGCTGGAAGAGATCGGCGGGAACAAGCTGGAAGAAGTTCTGAGCAAGTTCTGAACATCAAAAAATGAATTGTCATGTCGAGTTCATCTTGACATGACAACCTTTTACAATTCTTAGAAATATTTCTTAAATTATATATGGCGGATGGTGGGAGCAATATATTGGCAAAGCATCGACTCTTTGAACATGCCCCGCCTGAAGAAAATCGT
>JAGLQE010000251.1 GCA_023137005.1 Thermoplasmata archaeon | reverse complement strand
ATGGCTGGGCGGTCTTGACACTAGGATCCAATAGCCAAACTGCTTGGAGCCAGACAGATCATTTCATATTCTTAAGGATCAACTTCAGAACTTCAATTCTTAATTCAGTAAGGTTCTCGAATTCACCAACATAAGCGTCCTGCTCCCTGCCAAGGTCATAGCAGGTGGTGGAATCTATATCTATAAGGAAACCTGGCAATCCAGCTTCTTCGAAATCCTCCAGATGTTTTTCATAAAAGGCCTCGCAGCAGCTTCCCAGGAACATCTTTTCCCCTTTGGCCTTGAGCTCGTTGAGATTCTCGATAAGGTCCTCGAAACTGATAATGGTGATGGGCTCCATGCCTCTTTCCCCGGCCAGCTGGTAGGCCTCGCCGATGCTGCACTCCCCGCATACGGCGCAATCCCTTTCCCTCCGGTAGCCGCAGGCCGTGGATTTGGCACAATAGGGCAGCAGCAGCACATTGCAATCCTTCAGGCTCATCTCTGGTTGGCACACCCTGAATACCTTGTTAATGTGCTCGATTGGAATTCCCAGGTCCAGGAATTCCAACTTGTCAACCGCCTTGAAGATGGCATTGATAAAATCCTGCGGCACGATGCCGGGCATCTCTATCTCCCTGGCAGTGAAAAAAGCATCCAGTATGGTCTGCAGTTTGACTTTTTCAAGGGGAGCATCCTTCAGCACGGCCTCCATGTCGTATATCACCCTGTTGGGAAATATGAAGAAGTCGCCGGTTATCAGGGCCGCCTGGATGCGCTTGTTGGGAATGTCGACCACCAGTGTCGTTCTTATCAGACCGCCAGGCACCTTGTATATCGACCTTAGAACCTGCCTGGACTCGACCGGTCGCCGCACCCCGTATACCCATTTCTCGGCCTCGAAATCCGGTGTCCTTTCCTCCAGAAGCCGCCTTTCAAGCTGAGTCATCTCCCTTCTGGTCATGTTCACATCGAATACCTCTGAAAATCCCTTGATTATCGCATCCTTGACGGCATCGGTAGGAGGCAATTCCTCCAGCTCCCATTTCAGGCATGTTACCC
>JAGLQE010000250.1 GCA_023137005.1 Thermoplasmata archaeon | reverse complement strand
TCTTTCATAAAAATCGACTGGCCGTATGTTTCAGCCTATATATACTTCATCCCGAAAAAGCCATAGCCAGTCTATTTTGAGGAGGGAATATCAAGGGAACTCAAAGCACAGCATCCGTTCCTCTGTTGGAATTCGATCCCCTCGGATGCCAAACGGCTCGTAAGCCGTTTGGACGGCATGGCGATGGCCTTGATACTACCATCCTTGATCAGGTTTAGTGGGAGGTCCATGTCCCTCGGGCGCATACAACCGATCCCGATAATGATGTCATCTGAAAAGACACTGGACGCGTATTCCAGGACCCGGGAAAAATAGGCCGCATCCTCCAATCTCACAGAGTCATGGCCAGGGGTTCTCATGAGCGCATTGAATACCACCATTCGAGGATTGAAGCCAGATATCATGTCAATGGCCGACATCTCTCCACTGGGTCTTCCGGCATCCAGGCCCACGGTCACATGGGGAACATGATTGAGGTCCGCATCCTCCAACCGCGCCATCAGGGCCTCGTGATCTGAAAGATCCGTATCCAGGCCATAAACATTTTTAATGGCCTCCTGAGAGCCGCAGACATCGATGGAAACAATATCCACTCCCGTGTTCTTTATGGATAAGATATCCTCGGGACCCACCATGCCAGTGTGCAGATTAAGAATAAGAGAGGTCTCATTTTTAATCTGAGCCAGTGTATCATAAAGATCGTCAAGCGGTACTTTCCCCTCGCTGTCACAGCCCCCGCTCACCAGCATGCCAATGCTGCCATTAGCATCAATTTCCCTTGCCAGCTCGAGCAACTTGTCGGGAGCAGTGGCCGGGGCCATGTGCTTCAGGAATACACCATGGCAATGGGTGCAGTCGAGTGCGCAGGATGAACCGGTCACCGATACCGAGATAAAATCCTCGCCCGGATGATAGATAGTGATCAATCACATCGCCTCGCTGGTGTCCAATAATTTTATAAGACCATACCCATAATAATTGTCATGAGGAATGTCCTGGCCCGGCATCTTCTCGGATGTTTCCATGAGTATGGCCTTGAAGGCCAGTACCTTTTCCGGGCCAGAATCTATCATATAATCCGGGTGCGCCTCCAGAAGGAGAGCCAGTCCCGCAGACACGAAGGCCGCGGCTGGAGAGGTTCCGTCCACATCCACATACCCGTTATTGAGATAGGTTGTGGCGATACCCACGCCCGGAGCCACGATCTCGGGTTTTTTATTGGGATCGAAACGGTCATCCCTTGCCATCGGGGTGCGACCATCATTGTCACCTATGGAGCTGAAATCCGCGATTGACAGCGAGCTATCAATCGCGCCGACAGCGATGACCAGTTCCTCGGTGGCCGGACTCTCCACATCACCATCATCACTCAAGCCATCATTTCCCGCAGAGGCTATCACGAAAATTCCATTCTCTGCGGCATATCTGGCGGCCTGGCTGACCTCGTCCGTGTCCCAGAACCTCTTGGACCCTGCGCCACCCAAAGAAAGAGAGATGATATCCGCACCATCGGAGAGGTCGCCATCTCCATTCGGATCCATGCAGAACTCGATGCCAGCCACCACATTTGCCGGGTCTCCAAGACCATCCGCATCTATGGCCTTCACAACAATGAGCTTTGCCTCCCGGGCTATGCCCTTTAGGTCGCCATTGGCGATCATGATGCCGGCCATGGCTGTTCCATGGCCCTCATCATCATACGGCTCGGACCTCTCATTGACCAGGTCCTTCCAGTGAAGAACACTGTCTTCGAGAATATCTGGATGCCCGGTGTCGATCCCCGAATCCACTATCCCGATGACTATGCCCTCGCCATGATAGCCAAAGGCATTCATCTCATCCACCTGGGTGATATCACAGGCCCATTCAGAACATGTGATGTCCTGGTTCCAGATCGCCCAATCCGGGGCATCCTCGGCCTCGGGAATAAGGAAAAGCCAGTAATACCCGAATGCAAGGGAAAGCGCGATGAGAACTACAAGAAGAATGAACAATGCCTGTTTGAGGGGGCCTGGCCTTTTCAGGGGCGGGGGCGGAGCCTGGTTATTGGCTGGTGGGGGTGATCCTGATGGATGAGTATCCTGCATTGTATCAATTGCATAATGAAAATGATGGATATAAAGTAACTCACTTGAGATAATATGTACCGCATCAAACTCTTTACCCAAATAATTTACAAACACGTTTGATAAAAAAGATGCGTGGG
>JAGLQE010000025.1 GCA_023137005.1 Thermoplasmata archaeon | reverse complement strand
ATGCCACAGGAACAATGGCATACCTTCAGTTCGAGGCAATGGGCCTGGACAAGGTGAAGACCGAACTATCGGTCAGCTACGTTGACCACAATACGGTTCAAGTGGGATTCGAGAATGCGGACGACCACAAGTACCTTCAATCAGTGGCCGCCAAGTTCGGAATAGTCTATTCAAAGGCCGGAAATGGCATATGTCATCAGGTGCACCTGGAGAGGTTCGGAAAGCCTGGAAGGACCATGACAGGTTCGGATAGCCACACACCGACTGGTGGTGGCATTGGTATGATATCCATCGGAGCCGGTGGATTGGACGTGGCAGTTGCCATGGGAGGAGGACCATTTTATATCATCTGCCCTCGAGTTTACAAGATCAATCTGACAGGCAAATTACAGCCATGGGTCAGTGCAAAGGATGTTGTGATGAAGATGCTGGAGATCTTCAGTGTCAAGGGCAATGTCGGAGTTATCATGGAATATGCTGGACCCGGAGTGGCAACATTGTCAGTACCGGAGAGAGCGACCATCACCAATATGGGAGCTGAGATGGGCGTGACAACATCCATATTCCCATCAGATGAAGAAACTCGCAAGTTTCTTCGAGCGCAGGGACGTGAAGGCGACTGGACAGCAATGGCTGCTGACGAGGATGCTGTTTATGACAAGGCCATTGAGCTGGACCTGAGCACCATCGAACCACTGGCAGCCGCCCCGCACAGCCCAGGGAATATCATCAAGGTCAGCGAGATGGCAGAGAAGAAAGTGGACCAGGTATTGGTCGGTTCCTGCACTAACTCTTCCTACAAGGATATGGTGACCGTGGCCAAGATAATGAAGGGCAGGCGAGCTCATCCAGACGTATCATTTGGTATCGCGCCGGGATCAAGACAGGTACTTCAAATGATCGCAAAAGAAGGTTATTTAGCAGACCTGATCGAATCTGGAGCCAGAGTTCTAGAATCTGCATGTGGTTTCTGCATCGGGAACCATCAGAGCCCAAAGACACATGCCCTTTCTCTGAGGACCAATAATAGGAACTTCGAAGGCCGTAGTGGAACAAAGAGCGCTCAAGTCTATCTGATAAGTCCAGAGGTAGCCGCGGTCTCAGCGATCAAGGGAACTTTCACAGATCCAAGAACTATGGACATCGATTACCCAGGGGTCGATATGCCTGATCAGTTCCTGATAGACGATTCCATGTTCATATTCCCGCGAGATGCACCTCCAGATACCGAGGTGTACAGAGGGCCCAATATAGGCAATCCCCCAAGCAATGACAAGATGGCGGACAGCATCATGGGGGATATCATGCTCAAGGTGGGTGACAAGATAACCACCGACCACATTATGCCAGCTGGAGCCAGACTAAAATATAGATCAAATGTTCCAAAATATTCAGAATTCGTTTTCGAGCCAGTGGACTCATCTTTCCCTTCCCGTGCAATGGAGAATAAGGAGAAGGGAATGCACAATATCATCATGGCCGGCGAGAGTTATGGTCAGGGTAGTTCGAGAGAGCATGCGGCCCTTTGCCCCATGTACCTGGGTGTTAAAGCTGTCATAGCCAAATCAGTGGAGAGAATACATGCCGCGAACCTGGTGAACTTTGGGATCGTCTCACTGTCCTTCAAGAATATGGAGGATTATGACAAGATCGACCAGGGTGATGAGGTGGAGATGATGGACATCAAACAACAGATAATGAATGATGAGCCAGTCATCCTGATGAACAAGACCAAGGGCACGGAGTTCGAGCTCACATATGACCTATCTGACAGGCAGAAGGGAATACTGTATGAGGGAGGGCTGCTGGCCTACACCGTGAAAGAGTAATAGATACATATCCAAAAGATTATGAATACTGAGGAAATAAAACATAAAAGGAGACTACAAAATGGCGCAAAAAGCGATTAGAGAAGCGGACGGGAAAAGAATGATGTCCCGTCTGCTGACGGATTATACTGGAGGCAAGTTTCCGTTGAAGAACAGGTATGTGACCATAGGGCCAGATACCGACATGAAGAAACTGACCACCAAGCACAAATGGTTATTGAAAGAAAAATTGGTTGTAAAACCAGACCAACTCATCAAGAGGCGGGGCAAGAGCAACTTGCTCTTGCTGAACGTGGATTGGAAAGAGGCAGAGAAGTGGATAAAGGCCAGAATGAACAAGGAAATGACAGTTGGCAAGACAACTGGCATACTGAATTATTTCATTGTCGAGCCCTTCCTTCCCCATGAGCAGAAGGATGAATATTACTTCGCGATCACCTCGGTTCTGGAGGGCGATATGGTATTCTTCTATCACGAAGGTGGAGTGGATGTTGGAGACATTGATGCCAAGGCTGTGAAGATGCTGATCCCGGTTGGTGAGATGCCAACCTCGGCTGATTTCGAGAAGAAGCTGCTAGGCAAGGCCCCCAAGGACAGGAAGAAACTACTTGCAGACTTCTTCGAAGGTATGTACAAGTTCTACGCAGACCTGAACTTCGCTTACCTGGAGATCAATCCGGTCGTTGTGGTCGGAAAGGATGTTTACCCACTTGATCTGGCTGCCAAGCTGGATGATACTGCAGGCTACATGTGTGGTAAGAAATGGCAGAACATCGAGTTCCCATCACCTTTCGGCAGGATACGAACTCCCGAGGAGGAGTATATCGACATGCTGGACACCAAGACCGGTTCTTCATTGAAGCTGACGGTTCTCAATCCTGAAGGAAGGATATGGACCATGGTGGCTGGCGGCGGAGCCAGTGTCATCTACGCAGATACGATAACCGATCTGGGATTCATGGACGAGATGGCCAATTATGGCGAGTACTCGGGAAACCCCAATGAGGAGTTCACATACCTGTACGCCAAGACCATACTGGACCTGATGACCAAGAAGCCCAATAAGAAGGGCAAATACCTGATAGTCGGCGGTGGAATAGCTAATTTCACAGATGTGGCTAAAACCTTTACTGGCATTATTCGAGCATTAAGGGAATACAGCGATAAGCTGAAGAAACAGAATGTCAAGATATACGTCAGAAGGGGCGGACCAAATTATGCTACTGGCCTCAAGAATATCGGAGCCTTGAAAGAAGAACTCGGTCTGGACATTGAGGTATATGGACCCGAGACCCACATGACGAATATAGTTTCAATGGCATTGAAAAAAGGAGGTAAGTAAATGGCTGCCAAAAAGACAACTCAGAAAAAGACCGAAAAGAAATCATACGAACTCTTTGACAATACCACACAGGCTTTCATCTATAACAGGCAGGTCGCTGCTACTCAGAGGATGCTGGATTTCGATTATGTAAGTGAGAGGGAAACACCATCTGTCGCCGCAATAATCAACCCAACTGGCCGTGACGGTATGGAGAAGTTCTTCTTCGGGCCAAAAGAGATACTGGTCCCGGTTTACAGGTCAATGGCCTTTGCCGCGAAGAAGCACAAGAACGTGGATGTTCTCATTAGCTTTGCTTCATTCCGCAGTGCGCCCAAATCCGTTGAGGAGGCCTTCGAGATA
Source organism: Thermoplasmata archaeon (assembly GCA_023137005.1). Taxonomy (GTDB): domain Archaea; phylum Thermoplasmatota; class Thermoplasmata; order SG8-5; family JAGLSY01; genus JAGLSY01. Next base: position 4,658 of record JAGLQE010000025.1, on the reverse strand, counting down.
AAGCAACTCAAGACCATCGTGATCATAGCCGAAGGCATACCCGAGCGCAGGATGAAAGAGCTGATAGTCAAGGCCAAGAAACTGGACCGTGTGATCATCGGACCTGCCACTGTTGGAGGCATCCAGGCCGGAGCCTTCAAGATAGGCAATACGGCCGGAACAATTGATAATATCATCGAGTGCAAGCTTCACCGAGCTGGCTCAGTTGGTTTCGTATCAAAATCAGGAGGCTTGTCAAATGAAGCCTACAATATCATATCACGAAACACTGACGGCTTGTACGAAGGCATCGCGATAGGCGGTGACATGTACCCGGGATCCACCCTTATGGACCATCTCATGAGATATGAGAAGAACCCCAAGGTCAAGATGATCGTCTGCCTCGGTGAGGTCGGCGGTATGGACGAATATAATATTGTAGAGGCTCTGGAGAAGAAGAAGATAAAGAAGCCTCTGGTGATATGGGTGACCGGAACCTGTGCCAAGGCCTTCACAACAGATGTTCAGTTCGGCCATGCAGGTGCCAAGGCCGGCGGTGATGCAGAGACGGCTGATGCAAAGAACAAGGCATTGAAGAAAGCAGGAGCAGTAGTGCCCAATTCCTTCGATGACTATGCCCAGAAGATCGCCAGTACCTACAAGAAACTGGTCAAGGACGGCACTATCAAGCCAAAACCAAGCCCCGAATCCCTGACAATACCAATGGACTATGCCAAGGCCATGAAGGAAGGTATGATAAGAAAGCCAGCCAGTTTCATAAGCACCATCTCGGATGAGAGGGGCGAGGAGCTTTACTATGGCAATATGCCTATTTCCACTGTCTTCAAGCGCGATATCGGGCTTGGAGGGGTTTTGAGCATACTATGGTTCAAGAAATTGATGCCCAGGTACGCGACCAAGTTCATCGAGAATGTTCTCATGGTCGTCGCCGACCACGGACCTGCTGTCTCAGGAGCCCACAATACCATCGTGGCCACCAGGGCTGGAAAGGATATGATCTCATCACTGGTGAGTGGACTTTTATGTATCGGACCCAGGTTCGGAGGAGCCATTGACGGTGCGGCTCAGATGTTCTCATCGGCCTATGATAGGGGCCTGACACCGCAGGAATTCATCAATGAAATGAAGGTCAAGGGGATCAATATCCAGGGTATCGGCCACCGTGTCAAGAGCATTCACAACCCGGATATGCGAGTGACCGTTATCAAGAACTATGCCAAGAAGAACTTCAAGAAGACCCCGCTTTTGGACTATGCTCTGGAGGTCGAAAAGCTCACAACATCCAAGCGTGACAATCTCATTCTGAACGTGGATGGTTGCATTGGAATATGCTTCGCCGACATGCTGAGGATGGAGTTCCCCAAGGAAACAGCGGATGAGTACATCAATATGGGTGCATTGAACGGCCTGTTCGTTCTCGGAAGAAGCATTGGCTTCATGGGCCACCACCTGGACCAGAAGAGGATGAAGCAGGGCATGTACAGGCACCCGTGGGATGATATCCTGTACCTCAAGGAGTAGGAACGATGACAACATCAAAACTGATCTACACAACGGTTGATGAGGCACCACGACTGGCCACATACTCCTTCCTACCCGTGATCAAGGCATTCACGGATGCAGCAGGGGTATCTGTCGAGACAAGGGACATATCACTGGCCGGAAGAATAATCGCCAAATTCCCTGACCATTTGACAGAGGAACAGAGAATACCTGATGACCTGGCGGAGCTTGGCCAGCTGGTCAAGCAACCAGAGGCAAATGTCATAAAATTACCATGCATCAGCGCCTCCATACCACAGTTGCAGGCGGCCATCAAGGAGCTTCAGGGACTGGGCTACAATCTACCAGACTTTCCCGAGAACCCGCAGACCGATGCTGAAAAAGAGATAAGATCCAGGTATGACACGATAAAGGGAAGTGCCGTGAATCCAGTTCTTAGAGAAGGCAATTCCGACCGCCGGGCTCCAAACTCGGTGAAGAACTATGCCAGGAAGAACCCTCACCCAATGGGTGAATGGACATCTGATTCCAAGTCCCATGTATCGACCATGGAAGGCGGGGACCTATGCTCTAATGAGGCTTCGGTAACCATATCCGAGGCTGATGCCGGGGATTGCAGGATGGAGTTCGTAGGGCAGGATGGTAATATCACTGTTCTGAAGGAAAGAACACCACTACTGGTCGGAGAGATAATAGATGGAACCGTCATGAGCCAGCAGGCTCTGCGAACCTTCCTCGAGGAGCAGATGGAGGATGCGAGAGAAAAGAATATCCTATTCTCCGTTCACCTGAAGGCAACCATGATGAAGGTCTCTGACCCCATCATCTTCGGCCATGTGGTCTCGGTCTTTTTCAAAGAAGCTTTCGAGAAACACGCATCTACATTTGCAGATCTAGGCATCAGCCCCAACAATGGGCTGGGTGACCTGTTCGCCAAGATCAAGACCCTTCCGGATGACAAGAGAGCGGAGATAGAGGCTGATATCCAGGCATGCTATGCAAAGCGCCCTGGCCTGGCCATGGTTAACTCTGACAAAGGAATAACCAATCTACATGTGCCCAGCGATGTCATCATCGATGCCTCCATGCCGGCTGCCATCCGTACCTCTGGTCGTATGTGGAATGCTGACGGAGAACTCCAGGACACCAAGTTCGTGATACCTGATAGTAGTTATGCAGGTGTGTACGATGAGACCATTGAGTTCTGCAAACAGAACGGAGCATTCGATCCGACCACGATGGGAACAGTTCCCAATGTGGGTCTGATGGCGCAAAAGGCCGAGGAATACGGCTCCCATGACAAGACCTTCCTGTGCCCGGGCAATGGAAAAGTGAGGGTGATATCGGCATCTGGCCAGACACTTCTGGAACACGATGTCGAGAAGAACGATATCTGGCGTGCTTGTCAGGTGAAGGACCTCCCCATTCAGGACTGGGTCAAGCTTGCCGTGAATAGAGCAAGGGCCACAGGCTGGCCGACTGTTTTCTGGCTGGACAAGGATAGGGCTCACGATGCCCAGCTGCTGGAAAAGGTCCACCGTTATCTACAGGACCACGACACATCGGGTCTGGATATCCAGGTGATGACACCCGTCGAGGCCACGCGCTTCTCTGTCCAACGGATGAAGGAAGGCAAGGACACCATCTCGGTAACTGGCAATGTTCTCCGGGACTACCTGACAGACCTGTTTCCCATCCTAGAGGTCGGGACCAGTGCCAAGATGCTTTCCATCGTGCCGCTGATGAACGGTGGCGGATTGTTCGAGACCGGAGCCGGAGGCTCTGCTCCCAAGCATGTCCAACAGTTCGAGGCGGAAGGCCACTTGCGTTGGGATTCCCTTGGTGAGTTCTTAGCTCTTTCAGCATCTTTGGAACACCTGGCCATCAACTATAACAACCCCAAGGCACAGGTCCTATCTGAAACACTGGACCGGGCAACAGGCAAGTTCCTGGTGGAAAACAAGTCACCATCCAGAAAGGTCAATGAACGCGACAATCGCGGTAGCCACTTCTACCTGGCCATGTACTGGGCTCAAGAACTCGCGACCCAGGATCAGGATGCGGGGCTGAAGGAACGGTTCTCGAAGTTGGCGCAGGAACTGGAAGCCAATGAGGCCAAGATCAATGATGAATTGATGGCAGCGCAGGGACAGCCAGTCTGCGTGGGCGGTTACTACAAGCCCAATGACGAAATGGCCACCAGGGCCATGAGGCCTAGCGCGACCTTCAATGCCGCGATAGGCGGGCTTTGATCGAGCATAGTAGAATAATGAGCTGGCTGTAATGGTCAGCTCACACTTTCATTTAACATAAGAGTATTAATAAATTTATATAGTTTCATATCTTATACATAACCATGAGGGAGAAGAAGAAGATACCGGGTGCGATCAAGATAATCTCCATAGTAACTTCATTATTAGGCATATATCACATAATATCTGGTATAATGGCCTTGTGGGCCGGTAGAACTCTCAGTGGTTATCAAATAGAGGATGCGTTCAGGATACTTGGCCTCATCTGGCTTTTAGTTGGTCTATATTCCATAATTCTAAGCTGGGGGCTTAAAAAAATGAAAGTAAGATCAAGGAAGCAGGGCATAGGATTCTTAGCCCTCTTGGGCATATTGTGCTTTACCCTATTCTTTACAGACATGCTCCTTATTGCCTTTGGAATAGTATATTTAATATTCGCCACTCAGCTGGGTAATCCCTATATCAAGAAATCCTTTGAGATCCATGATTATGGACTTATGCACACTGCCAATGTCCAAAATAAATCAAAATTCAATGCCCATAGAAGTAATATTGGCCCTTCAGATCATGCACCACCTCATCTGGAGACCAAGCCCGATCCAAAGCCCAAGAGAACGGTCAATGTTCCCGAGAATATGGTGCTATGTACAAACTGTGAAATGCTCAATAAGATAGATACAGTGTTTTGTGTAAGGTGCGCCTTTGATATCGAACAACTGAATATACTCGTGAGAGAAGCGTTTAAGTATGAAGAGGATGAAGAATTGACAGAACCGGGCTTGATCGATAGTGTGAACTCAACCAGATGATGAAAGTCCGCCGACAAGCGGCCTTTCACCTATTCTTCAATCTCTATTTTTTTAAATGCGATTTTACCCATAGAACCTACGCATTTATTTTATC